>CAYSPM010000016.1:0-22782 GCA_964432925.1 uncultured Pirellulales bacterium
TCTCCACTTCAAAAGGCATAGCACCAATCCAGTAGCCCCCCAGGCCACATATCCTGCCCTTCCGCCGGTCAGCGCCTGGCCGAAGGCAACCATGCCAGCTGCCACCAAAATCATTAGCCGGTATTTCTTTCTGCGGACTAGCGGCAGAGCCGCCAAGATTCCCCATGACGCGCCGGCAAGCATGCCAGAAATGTCGCAAGCACTATAGCCTATATACCTACCAAGCCTCGAACGAAGATTAACCATTACTCCAATATCAGCAATAGCAGCCTGAGCCGGCATGAATCTAATAACTTGTAATGAAACCAGAAAGTACAAGGCAAGCAAGCAAAAAAGAATCATTACCACCCGGTGGCGGGTCCGACACCCGTCAAAGAGCAGAATCCCGGGTAAAACCCATTTGATAGTATTGATTAATTCCTCACTGAACAAACTCTTTAGGGGGTAGTCCTCGATATAACTGCGGTCGAAGACAGCCCTCAAGAAACCAAACAGGATCACTGCTAGGTACATCAATAGCAACACTTGAATGTGGCGTGGCATATCCCATGCTAAGCCCTCGCGGTGTCGTGATGTTAACCAGGCCAGGAAAATTATCAGGAACAGTACGTTCCACATGTTGAATCCCTGGATGCCGAACATGGCGTGTGGCATATCCTCGTGCTCGATGATAGCCATCAAAAGGATCAGGCCGCAGAGACTCTTAAACCAATCCTTCCAGGCGTAGATGGAAAGAACCGTTATAAAAATGTAGAAGGCTGTTAAGCGAATACTCATGTATTAAATGTCAATCTTTTAGAAGTCTATTATTATTAAGAACAAAAGTCTGTATTACGGATTTCTTGTTACGGTTGGTGGACCAGGTATAGAGAATCCAGCCCATGTGGTACGGGCGACTTTCGTAGTCGACTGAGCTGGCTGGAAATGCTATATCAACTGCCGGGAGCCGGATGGCTGGATGCAGGCGACTGGCTGTTGCTTGCAAACTACGCACCAGTCTGAGTGGTTCACGCCGGCCGACTTTGCGCCAGATAATATTCCGCTCTGTGTCAACAAGAGAGTCGGTTATCTCGGCCGGATTGTATAGCCACCGGAGACCTTTCTCGATCGATTCGGAATAATCCTGACCACAGGCCTCGGCCAAAGCAAACAGGGCCATAGGAGCCATCGAATCCTGATGGACCGAATACACAGGATAGCGTTCAACAACCCGGCCGTTCCTGATGTCGAAGTGCCACCACCACTGCCCCTCCTTGCCCTGAAGCTGGCACATGCATTCAGCGCAGCGATAAGCTACTTCGGCTGCTCGGGCGTTCCCTGTTGCAAGATGGTAATAAGACAGCGCTTGTATCGGATACACAAAGTCTGCAAAGCAGCTCACATGAGCACGAAGTGCTGACAGGCTTTTCTTTGCGGGTCCATGCGGAAAAAGGCCTGATTCCTGTCTGAAAGAACGTATCAGGGCATCAGCAATTCTTACTGCAAGAGCCATGTCGGTGGCCTCACTTCCACTAATGACCAAGGCCGTCAAGGACCAGGACAATTCAACAGTCGGATATTCCCCACTTGCCGGATTCATTCGTTTCAGCGTGTCTACAGCCTTACGGGCAGATGGGTGTTGAAGCATTCTTGCCGCCCAGGCCGTCAGGGCTACTTCGCCCAAATCTTCCGATGCTTCAATGTCCTCAAGCAATCGTCCACATACATCTTCCCCCTGGTGGTTGCTGAGCACCTCTGCTACAATATGCTGGTCCTCGCCAGCCAGGCCTATCAAGGCTATCGCAGTATACCGCCGACTCACGCCTTCTAAGACTTCACTCTGACCGTTTCTTCGTAATCTAAAGGCGAACAGTTGCTCTTCGGGGCGGTACATTCTTGCCAATGAATGAATGGCAATCGAGCGCAACTTCCGAACAACTTCAGAAACAGTCGATATATCAGATTGATTTCTTTGATCCACGCCGATTTATGATTTCCTGGTTCCATTATGGTAGTGATAATACCCGTATGAGTATCCATAATTCTCAAGACCGCCTGAACCTACAAATACCATGCCTAAAAGGGGGCCTCCAACAGAATCCAGACGAGCAATAGCACTAGCTACATTCGCACGCTGCGATAAATGTTCTCGCTCCACCATAATCGTACCATCAACCTGGCTCGCAAGTATGGTGGCATCCGCGACCGGCAGAATGGGTGGGCTGTCCAGCAGCATGATGTCGTAGTCGTACTGCTTAGATAATCGGCCCATACAGGCCTTGAAAGCTCCGTTGGCAATTTCCTCAAACACCACACTGTCATCGCCTCGCTTTCCAGCAGGCATGATACTCAGGCCGGATGTTTCCGTCGGGTAAATGTGCCGCTTGTCTATAGACCTGCCACTCATAGAATTCATAAAACCGGGCTTGTCCAGGAGGTCGAACCACTTCGATAGAGTCATCTTCTGAACGTCTGCATCTATCATAAGAACCTTCTTACCGGCCTGAGCCATACTCCTGCCCAAAACCAATGTGAAGCTTGACTTACCTGTCCCTGCCATAGCGCTGGTTATCAGTATAGTACTACTGCCCTGACCATCCAGTCGCGACAATAATGCCGTACGCAAAACACGGACGGATTCGACCAAAATAAACTGATTTTGTTCCATCTCGTCCAACAGCAATCTTCCAGGTGGTTTTCTGGTACGAATCAAAGGTATTTGCCCAAGGAACGGAACTTGCATTGGCTGGGGTATGTCTTTGGGAGCATAAATAGTTTGGCTTCGGCTGGCCCTTAGGAATGCCGCACCACCGCCCATACCTAAGCTCACAACTAACGCCATAGCGGTAAACACAATTCGACGGTCGTTGTAAGGCTGGGAGGGTACGAAGGCCCGTGTTAACACCTCGATTGAACCAGGGACGTTGCGCTCCATATTCTTCTGGTCCAGACGCTGCTGAACAGCGCCGAACAACTCACGCTTGTGCTGCAGTGCGTTATTCTCCTTATCGAGTAATTGGGCGCTTCCAAAAAGCCCATCAAACTCTGCCTGCTGTTTCTCGAACTCTGCAAGCAAAAGCTGCTCCTCTTGTTTTGCCTGGGCCAGTTGATGCTCTGGGGACGTCAACCCTACTTCTACTTTGTAACCGGGGCCATTAGCACCGGTGATTGTTATTGGCACTCCAGCCGCATTTTTCGGTCGGTCGCGCCACTGCTCGTCCAGTTGCGCTCCTCGCAATAGAAGTAATTCCTGCGCGAACTCCAAGTCCTTTTCCGCCCGAACTGTATCCGGATGGTTGGAGCCACGCAAGCTGTTGGCAATCTGGTGTCGAATAGTCCTCACGTCGACATCCCGTTTCCGCCATTCCGCATCCTCATAGTATTTTAACTGCTTCTCTAAGTTGCCAGGCGAAGTTGCCAACACATCATTACCGTCGTCGGTAATGGTCTGCTTTACCTCCCATTCCAATACTGCGATACTCTGTCGCAGTTCGCTGAGACGGGCTTGTGTCTCATCTATACGAATCCTCTGGCTAGAGATAAGTTCCTGCGGAAGTTGCGTGCCGAGCGATCTGTGAAGCTCGGCAGCGATCTTCTCCCGCCCCAGGATTTCATTTTCCAAAGATTTGTACTGGTCTACAAGCTGGCGGTAGAGCGTGTCCTTAGTCGCATCAGACTTTTCCCTGATGTATCTTATGTACTGGTCTAAAACAGCATCTACTATAAGCTTGGCATCTTCAGCGCTGGGGTCCCAAAAGCTGACGTCGATTATCTCGGTTCGGCGTCGAGGCTGGACCGAGAGATTATCTCTGAGTCTTTCTAAAGGAGAAGCAGCGCCTCCTCGCAGCCGCTGTAAGTGCGACCTAACAGGATTCTTGTACCACTGTGTTTGCTGGATGTCTTGCCGATCCAATACACGTTGCAAAACTGTCAGACTTCTTATGAGGGAGACCTGAGTGTTTAGGAACGAATCATAGAAGGGAATCGGGCCACTATCCTCTGTCCGGAAGACCAGACGAGGGATAATAGGCCGAACCTGCACTTCGGCTCTTGCTTGGTATTTTGGAACAACTTGGGTCCAGATCGCGGCAATCATGGGAACGGCCAAGAGAACGAAAACTGCCAGACCCATCCACTTGAAACGAAGCAATGATTCTATAATATCCTTCGTTAGCGGGACAGCTTGAGTGGGCCCCATTGTCCCCATGAACCGATCAGGTAATAATGTCGCATTGGCTACAGGTGTCGACCTTTTGACACTAAGTACACTTTCTGGAGATTGCTTCCTTTCACGGGGTTTGCCGGACTCGTCGCTTCCTTGGATGATCGGATCCGGATCGGGCTGGGAACTTTCTCCTGCCGAGTTTGCATTGCCTCTGGTTTTATCTTCCAAATTATCCATATTACCTACCCTTCAATCAGCTGATCTGTCTCCTTTATGGCATCCATATCGATCGTATGTCTTGCAAAACACTTTTATGCAACTCACGCTGTTTGGCTATCTCTGGAGTGCCTTTATCACGACGCGGCTCAGAAACACTTTTTGCTTCACTCACTCCTCGCGATCACCAGCCAGCATGTTGAAACCAAATAGCTTTTCTTTGATGACTCGGAGAAAATAAGAAAATAGGACTTTTTGGACCGATAATCTTTTACGCGGTTCCATCATCAGACGGAACAAAAACTCGGTGCCGGTCATGCGGAAAACCTTCGGAGCTCTACTGAGACGACCCGATGCAATATCGAAACTGCCCCCTACACCCATGCAAAACTTTGCATTGATCTCTTGCCGATGACGCTGAATCCAGTGTTCCTGCTTCGGGGATCCCATGGCAACGAATAGCAGATCCGCCCTGCTGGAGTTTATTTGCTTGATAACCGCCCGCGAATCCTCGAAATATCCATCATGCCAACCGACAATCCTCAGGTCGGGATACATTTTCTGCAGTTCTGAACGTGCGAAACCGTTGGACTGTGCGGAGGCCCCCAGCAAGTAAACACTCCACCCTTTCTGGGACGCCCGATAGAGAAGTCTGAAAAAAAGATCGCATCCGGTACACCGCTTGATACTCCGTCCATGAAGAATTTTCGAAGCGATCGAGACTCCCACGCCGTCGCAAATACCAACGTCTGTTCGCTGTAGAAGGTTCAAGAACTCGGGTTCGTACCAGGCGCGATAAATCTTAGCGGGATTAATCGCCACCCAGAATGACTTCTCGTTCGACTCAATTATCTTTTCAATGCATTCCAGGGCCTGATCATATGATTCAAATGGTACTACCGGGATTCCCATTATGTTCAGCGGTTTGGGAGTCTGCGCAGGTTTGGTCAAAGTCTGTGTATTATTTGTCATAATGAGAATCCTACTTTTTCTCTAATTGTGAATTGGTGTGTCATGTTGACACATCGAGTTGGTTCAATGCTCCAATTTCTTGCTCCAGCTCCGGTGGTGGGAACTCATCCATCAGCCGGGCTAACAGCATAGCCTGCCGGCCGCTGAGTTCCAGATAGCCATCAATCCAAACACGTGCCCTTATCTCCCACTCTTCTTGTTCATTTCCGCGAAGCGGAAAGGTAAGCTTCATTGTTTTTTCTGTTGTGAACATTACCCCAGGCGCATTCCACCCACAGGTAAGTTCGTAATGATCGTTGCGCCGATTCCACAACCCAATGTTCTGGAAATGCATTTGTTCGGCCATGATGCAGACCGTCTTCCACCATGCGTGGAATGATCTGGATTCACGCATCCTCAATTGAACATTTTCAAAATAACGTCTCTCGGTCCTTGCTTTACAAATAATGGCCCAGTTGCGTTTTAAGGCCATCAATACTTCTTGAAAACGTTTGCCATGCAGATATATGAACATTGAGAACAACAGAAGCATCCCCATCAATAGCAGCCCTATCGACCAACCATCTTTCGCTGTTAGCATAAACACCCCGATACTGGCGCTAATGGCTGTCACCGCGTAAATAATTATAACCACGGTACGCTGATGCAGACCAAGATCTAACAGACGATGATGCAAGTGGTTCCGATCAGCAGCGAATATTGAACGACGCTCAATAATACACCGACGAGCGATGGCAACGCCTGTATCTAGAATCGGCAAACCTAGAACAAGAAATGGAAGTGCCAGCCCCACGAGCGTGGTTTTCTTCGTCTGGCACACAAGGCTGCCGGCCCCGATCATAAAGCCGAGAAACAAGGAACCACCGTCGCCCATGAAGATCTTGGCGGGATAAAAGTTAAAGAAAAGAAAGCCTGTCAAACTGCCTAGTAGAGCCAGCATCAGCACTACCATAGCTGCCTGGTTGGTCCAAAGAGCCAGCAGTACAATTGTACTGCACACAATGACCGCTATCCCAGCAGCAAGACCGTCCAGCCCGTCGATGACGTTTATACACGCCGCAATCACAACTATCCAAAACACGGCAAGCGGCCAAGCCGCTACACCAGTCTGGATTTCAAACCATGTCCCAACAGAAATGGAACGCAATGTTGTTCCTGAAGCACAGATCGCCAACGAAGCCGCAATAAGACATAAAAGTTTGGTACGGCCTTGGAGAGAACGCAGATCATCAACAAGACCCACTGCAAACATGAAACCGGCAGCAGCCAGCAGTGTGATGAATTGCGTCCGTGACTCACGGAACGATTCACCAATAGAGTTTTCCAGGAAAAATACGGGCAGAATCAAGGCGAGTGTTGGTATGACAAAAACGATTCCACCGATACGTGGGATGGGGATTTTATGGATTTTACGCAGGCCGGGAGTATCGACCAAACGATATCGCTTAGCCAGTCGCGAAACAATTGGCGCGATAAACATCGACATCAGCACCGCCCCAAAGTAGATTGTTAAATAGGTTTTCACCGTTAATAGAACCGTTTTCTTTTTCTTTTCCTAATCGTCGCAAAAACCCCAGTTTAACATTGTTCTTTGGTAGCAAAATTTGATAAAATAAGTAAAGCCCCGGCCGCCGAATAATAAAGCTCGACGACAACGTTTGAGCAGTTGTAATGGGCTTTTTCAGCACGCCTTCGCCAGGAGTTGAAAAAGCTTATAAGTAGCGACCGGGGTCTTTATTTATTTCCGTCAGCAGCTATTGGAGCTGCAGGGTCACCAATCTTCTTATTCCATTCCGTAGAGTAACCGGAAATTAGGTAAACACTTTTTACAAGGTTTTGAATCTATGTGCTCAAATCTTTAGACATCACTGGTATCCTTTTCAATTGCGATAACGATAGCGCTTGGACAGACTCCGTCCCTGTGAGTTGCAATAGAAAATCTTGTGTAATTATCAACATAGCAAAAATTTAGCCAGACATTTGGTCACACGTTTTAGCAACAAACTGTCTTAGCTATTGTGGGATCCTTTGTGAACAAGCTATTGTCCTATTACAATTCCTTCGCCATAAATCTGTATGTAAGCATATTTAAATCGAGCAGTGCTCTTGTTTAAACGAAAAGCATTCATTCTCTCTGGGTGAGAAATATTAATGAAGAAGGATTCATTTCATCACCACATTTCCTCAATCTTACTTCAAAGCATTAATATATACCATAATTTCTTTAAAATTACTATTGTGGTAACTACTTATTTTTTACAAATTTTACTCCCTTTCTGGCCGAAGAATATAGTATCCAAAAAAATCTGAAATTTGTGACTGGAGTGAAGCTCCCCGACCAAAGGTCGAGGCTTCCTCAAAGGAAGATTATCTTTTATGGCATTCATCTCCGACTAAAAGTCGGAGCATTCTGCCAGTTTTTTCGTAAACTGAAAAGAACACTATCTAAGGGCGGTCTTCCGTATTTTCTCTAGCTTGTCCATTTTCTGCTTTGCCAAGAGTTCAAACAGCCCTATCGCGATCGCCCATTCGGCGAGATTGTTCATTGGTATAATTACGTAACTTTTGAAAAAGCCACGGTTTGGAGGTGGAGGGGGGAATATATTGGCTATTGAAAGAGTGCGACACTTTATGAGGTATGTAATGCTGACGCCTAATGGAGGAAGCCCATATGGCGACCGGAGTTACGCGTCGAGCGAACATCTGAAAGGAGTCTCACAGATGGCCAAAGCATCAAAATTTACAAATGAACAAGTCCAATGCAATTGCTTAAATAAGGAAGGCCACATATGATAGCCAAGGATATTTATTGCGATGCAGGAACCGGTCAGTTATAGGTGGTGGTTACGTTTTTTTCCTTTCTCCTGCGATATTCAAGTCTGATCCCTACAATCTAACATGCTGATGAGACAAGCTGGCTTTAGAAGTTGGGTGATAAAAAAACAAAAAGTCCTGTGAACCGGATTACAGACTGGGTACATAATGAGCATCAGATTAGAATTCTGTGAGAAATGCGGGTTAAGGTCATTTTTTCAGGAGCCAACAAGGATTGATTGTGAGGTCCTTATGAGCACAACCAAGTTCGCGGTACGTTCGGTGTCAAAAAAGTGTCAGTCGCTACCGGTAAACCACTTCAGACTCTACTTGTTGTTTACTTGCAAACCACTTGCAAGCCTCATTACTGGCCCATAAAAGCTATGTAAGCCTTTTCTGGAACAGGACTTACAACCGTCTTAAGGGACTGAAAATCCGTGTGTCGGCGGTTCGTCAATATGGGGGCGGCTATCCAAAGATAAAGAGATATAACTTGGTACAAAAAAGGTGCCGCAACTGCGAGACAACATTGGCGATAGAAACATGTCACGGTCATAAGAGCGGGTTAGTCCGAGCCACCGATTTGCAACAGGTATGCACATTTGGGCTACTGTCGTGTTTCGGTTGCGCTTCAGCCAGCATCATAAGTCTTTATTTGACAAGTATAAGTCATTTGTTCATAAACACCCGCAAAAGCCTAAAATGGACTCATAATCCATTGGTCGTAGGTTCGAATCCTACCGGGCCCATTCGCTAAAGCTTTAGCCGTCAATCACTTGTGATTGGCGGCATTTTTCGTTCTGATGTCTCTAATCGCACAACTTGATGATAATTAGGCGTGCCGCCTAAGGTTTTCAGCAGAGCATTAGACGCTCTAAGTTCTATCCACTACAATTCAGCCTTTCTTACTTATACTACCTCCAATAGTTCATCCCAGCGGGTTGTATATCGGCAAGAACGTCTGTGGAATTTCACCCTCCAGGGTTGGTTCAGTCCTTCTGCTGCCCATCGAAGCGGACAATTTAACCTGGTATTTATGGTGTCTATCGCCCGCATAAGTCGTTGAGTTCTTTCCCTGTCAACGTTATCAAACAGATTTTTTTGAATTTGCTTTTCGGGCACGAGGTTGCCGAATATAAGCCCGGTTTTTTTGAAAGCAAAACCTCTACGATACAACTTACTTATGCACAATAGTGCGCTGCGAATAAGCTCCATCGTGTCATTTGTAGCAACGTCAAATTCAACAGTGTGAGAATTGAAGTATCTGTTTTTTATAAATCGGCTGGTTGTAACGAAGACGGTCATTACACCCGCAGCTAAATGCTGCTTCCTTAGCTTCTCACCCGCCCTTGATGCGTAACTTGCAATAGCTTCTCTTAATTCTTCGATGGATTCTATCGGCTTTCCGAACATGCGTGACACGGCAATTGATTTTTTAGGGGGTGGATTATGCTCCAGAGGATAACAACAAGTACCCCTTAACTCATAAACCGTTCTTACACCTACTACACCGAACCTCTGTTTAATCCAGTTAATATCTGCATTTCTAAGAGCAAAAGCAGTTTTAATGCCTGCTCTTTTTAGTTTAATGGTTGTTTTGATTCCTACTGTCCAGATTTTTTCTACCGGTGTTTCGGCGAGAATTCTGTCAAGATAAGGAGAATCGGTCAGATCTAGTACGCCGTTTGCTTCGGCAGATTTTTTAGCGATCCTGTTAGCTATCTTTGCCAGGGTTTTTGTTCGGGCTATTCCTACAGTTACCGGCATGCCAGTCCATTGTTTGACGGTTTGCCGTATTTTTCGGCCGTGGTCTGTCAGAGAACAGTCAAAGCCACCAAGGTTCAGAAATGCTTCATCAATTGAATATATCTCTATATCGGGGGTAAAAGCAGACAGTGTTTCCATAACTCGGCTGGACATATCAGCGTAAAGGGCATAGTTTGAGGAAAAGACCTCAATGCCATTTTTGCTTATGATATCTTCAACTTCAAAAGCAGGAACTCCCATGCCTATGCCCAACGCCTTTGCTTCATTGGAGCGTGCTACAACGCAGCCGTCGTTATTTGATAATACAATTATCGGCTTGCCTTCTAATTTGGGATCGAAGACACGCTCGCAAGAGGCGTAGAAGTTATTACAATCAACAAGTGCAAATACCTCTTTCATAGCGCGTGTATCACGTTGGTTACCACCGCCCAGATTTCAAATTCTGCCTTTTCGTTAATTTCCTGAGTAGGGTAGTTGTCGTTCTCTGATTCTAAGGCAATTTTTTTATTCCTTATTCTAATCCTTTTAACAGTCAGCTCACCATTTATGGCTGCGATAACCACGCTTTTGTCTTTCGGCTCAAGGCTGCGATCAGCAATTAAAAGGTCACCACAGTGAATACCTGCTCCAACCATTGAGTCACCGATAGCTCTGACAAAGAACGTTGCCGCCGGGTGCTTAATAAGGTATCTGTTTAAGTCGAGTTTGTCCTCTTCATAATCAGCAGCGGGAGAAGGAAATCCTGCTGATACCCTGGCCTCAAACAAAGACTGGTGATATTTTGTAGACGTATCTGGTGTATGAACTGTTATTGTTTTGGTGCTCATTCTGGTTATTATTGATTCAAGGCAATCTTCGCCAGATTAGGATAAGCTCGCAGGAGTCCCTCTGGAACAAGCTGCTTTTGGCCGGTCAATAGACATTTTAGCTCAAGGGCATTGGCAAGTTCGGCTCCTTTATAGTGATTGTTAGTAATAACAGTAAGTGTTTCAAAGGCCTTGGCCAATTCGTCTATCCTCTGTTTTATCTGGGTTAGTTCATCTTCATTGTAGTAGTAGTTATAGGTTTCATCTCGACCAGCCTTGCTAAACCACTTTGCTACGTTTCTGCCGTGCATACGCAAATAGCCGTTTTTGCCCACGGTGCAATGCTGCATATCAAATGAGTTCCGCGTGGTCGGATAATCAAGGTTGCAAACTGAGACTCCAAGCTCCTGTAAGAAATCCAAAGCGTCCGGCATCTGCCATGATTTGTGTCTTACCTCCACAGCAAGACTAAAGGTACCGGAGAAGTTCTCCACTATCTTCGATAAATGCTGGCGGTTCAGGTTGGTATCAGCAAAATCGTATCTGAACTGAACGAGCAGGTGTTTTAGCTTGCCGGCTTCAAGGAAAGGTTCGAGGCCTTTGTGAAAATACTTTATTATTTCCCTATCAATCTTGCCTTCGTGGGTAAAGCTTCGATGAAGCTTTGCTGTAAAGAAAAAGTCGGGGCGCTTTGAAGTCTTCTCCAGCCAGGATTTTGTAGTTCTCTCAAAAGGTGGTCGGTAGAAGGTGCTGTTGATTTCCAGACAATCAACAAATCTGCTTATGTACTCAAGCTGGTCAGCCTTTTGGCTTGTGTATACGATTCCCTTCCAGTCGGGATACGACCAACCTGCTATACCTATGTAAACTTTACCAGCCATCTTCGTGGATGCTTATAGTTTTCTGAAGCAACCTATTACCTTGCCTATTATGTGAACGTTCTTGTCGGTTGATTTGATATATATAGTCTTATAGCCTGCTGCACAGTTGGCAGGTTTAAGGACTATCCGGTCACGTTGAAAATATATCCTTTTGATGGTAGCTTCGTCATCGAGTAATACAACGCCAATCTGGCCGTTTTCAATTTTTGGATGGGGCTCTACAACTACATAGTCACCGTCCATGATACCCTCATCAATCATACTGTCGCCAACTACCTTCAGGATGAAAGTATTTTTAGGACGACCAAATAGTCCTTCCGGGTTTATATATCCTTCGATGTTTTCCTCTGCTAATATCGGCTCGCCCGCTGCTACTCTGCCTACGATGGGGATGCCTTCAGTTTGTTTTTTGTTATCAAGATATGCCTTTGACAACCTGAGTCCGCGATGACCACCGGAATCTGCTAGATAACCCTTTTTCTTCAAGTATCCTATCAATTGATATACAGCGTTTTGGGTCAGGCCAAAGTGCCGGGCGGTTTCCATCTGGCTCGGTGGGCTGTTTTCCTGCAACCGACCTTCAATGTATTTAAACACCTTCTGCTGTTTTTCCGTTAATGGCTCCATAATTGCCCTATCAAACGACTTATTGTATTATATGGTTGTTTGACCATATAAACAATAAAATTTTTCGTTTTTTTTAAGGGCTTGCGTGTAAGTCATTTTTGTCTTCCCCACCTGTAACTGGCCGGTTACAGGGGTACATGTCACATTTGTAGTGGCTTGCGCCACTGCAGTCTTGACGTACACACCGGTTACAGGGAGACTGAGATAGAGATTGACACGCCGTATCGCTGTGGATAAATATAGTTGCTCTGAAGAAGTTCTTTTTTTAATCGAGCAGTAGCTATGAAACTATCGAAGTTCGGCAAAAAAATCGCAGTCACATCCGGCATCGGTCAGCTTATGGATGACCTGGGTATGGCCCTTGCCGAAAGTCGTGATGTATTGATGCTCGGCGGCGGGAACCCGGCTCATATCCCGGCCGTTCAGCGATATTTTCGTGACAGCATGCAGGGACTCTTGCTGGACCGCGGCAAATTCGAGCGAACTATTGGCAACTATGACCCGCCTCAGGGCAATAAAGAGTTTATCGAAGCGGTCGCAGCGCTACTGCGCAGGGAATTTGGCTGGAATGTAAGCGCGAATAACATCGCTCTTACGACCGGCAGCCAGTCGGCGTTTTTCATTCTCTTTAACATCTTTGCCGGCGACTTTGACGACGGCACGGAAAAGAAGATTTTATTTCCGCTGGCTCCGGAATACATCGGCTACTGTGATGTCGGCCTGACCGAAGATTTGTTCACAGCTAATAAACCTGAAATTAGCCATTTGGATGAGCACCTTTTCAAGTATCACATCGACTTTAACAGTATCAACATCACCGACGAGATCGGTGCTATTTGTGTATCCAGGCCCACAAATCCGACAGGCAATGTTCTTACCGATTCCGAACTGCAAAAGCTCAGCGAACTTGCCCGCGTAAATGAAATTCCATTGATTATCGACAACGCCTATGGGACGCCGTTTCCAAACATCATCTTTGTTGACGCCAAACCGTTATGGAATGAAAATACGATTGTTTGCATGAGCCTTTCGAAGTTTGGCCTGCCGGCTCTGCGGACTGGCATTGTCATAGCCGATGAGCAAATTATCTCAATGATTTCTCAGGTCAATGCAGTTATGAACCTTGCACCCGGCAGCATGGGGGCAGTTATCGCTACCAGCCTGGTCCGAACCGGCGAAATCATCCGCCTGAGCCGAGACGTTATCAAGCCATTTTATCAAAAAAAGGCGCAAGCGGCACTGCAACAGGTCCTCAAAGAGCTTGATGGAGTTGATTTTCATGTGCATGCACCGGAGGGGGCCTTCTTTTTATGGCTGTGGTTTCCGAACCTGCCCATCACGAACAGCCAGCTTTACGAACGGCTCAAAAAACGAGGTGTTCTCATAGTCCCAGGCCATTACTTTTTCCCGGGCCTGGAGGGGCCTTGGCAGCATAAGAATGAATGTATCCGCGTCAGCTATGCTCAGGATGAGAAGACCGTCGCAGCCGGTATAAAAATCATCGCTGAGGAAGTAAGACGGTCCTATAGGGTAAGCTGATGATGCTTTTGTAGGTTTTCATGTGGTTCAGAGCTTGACTACATGGTGTGTCGTCGTCGTCATTCTGAGCGAAGCGAAGAATCTCCACTGCAAATGAGAGTTGACAATCGCAGCGATGCACCTGGTCAGCGAATATTATTGTGCATACCAATCCTCGGCGAGGTCCTGCAAGTTTGGATTCTCTTCTCTTATCAGGTCGAGCTTTTTCTTCCTTGTCCAGCCTTTGAGGGTTTTCTCTCTGGCAATAGCTGAGTAGGCATCTCCGAAAGTTTCAAGGTATAACAGTCTGGTTATTCTGTACTTTTTGGTGAAACCATCAACCAGTCTGGTTCTGTGTTGGTGCACTCGTTTGAGGAGGTTATTAGTTACGCCGACATAGAGTGTACCGGATTTATTGGTCATGATGTACACATAGAACTCATTCATGTTCACTATTGTAAGGATAATCTTATTGGCAAGCCGGATGCTTCACTTCGTTCAGCATGATAACTGCTACTGTCACCCCTGCAAAAGCTGGTGCACAGAAAACCACCAAATATATCTTGATCTCTGCTTTAAGGGGAATGCTCTTTGTGATGGTGCAACTTTAAGTACCGTCGGATAATGCTCAGGTCAGTACATTTTCAGATTGCCACGCTCGGCTGCGCCTCGCTCGCAATGACGGTCATCGCAGCGATATGTCATTGCGAGGAGTCCGCCACGGCAGACGACGAAGCAATCTCACAACTGCACAGACAATTAAGGGTCGGATGGTTCTGTTTCAGATATTGAAAAAAGTGGGTAATTAAACGTAGAGGTTGCTTACACCGGCTTAGGTATGGAAAGCAGCTTCTCAAGTCCGGTTTTTATTTCTCGGTTGTTTAAATTAGGAACTTTACAGAACGATTTTTTTATTGATAATAAAGTACGGTAAGGATTGTTCTGGTATATAATTAGTTTGTCTATATAATCCTCTCTTTTTGTGTGGGGAAATTATTAGTGTTTTAATTAAAGGTACTGAAAATGGCAGATGCACCGAAAGCAAATGCAGTAGTAGGGCAGTCGGGTGGGCCGACTGGGGTGATAAATGCCTCTTTGGCTGGTGTTATTGAGGAGGTCTGTAAGCATCCGGAAATTAAAAATTTATACGGTGCCATGCACGCTGTGCAGGGAATCGTCAAGGAGGAGTTTGTCGATCTAAAGGACCTTTCGATCTCGGTTTTAGAAAGGATGGCGGGTTGTCCTTCGGCGGCTCTCGGTTCGAGCAGGGATAAACCTGATAATGAATATTGTGAGAAGATTTTTAATGTCTTTAAGAAACGTAACGTCCGCTACTTTTTCTATATCGGGGGAAATGATTCTGCTAATGCGGCTCATATTATCAATGTGATGGCTGCCGAGGTAGGATATGAATTGCGGGCATTTCATATACCCAAAACGATTGATAACGATTTGTTGGTTACTGACCACTGTCCGGGTTACGGAACGGCTGCGAAATTCGTTGCCTGTGCCCTTATGGGTGATGATCTCGACAATAGAGCACTGCCTGGCGTGAAAATCGATGTAGTTATGGGTAGGGACGCAGGCTTCCTAACCGCTGCTACCGCGTTGGGCAAACAGAGAGACGATGATGGTCCTCATTTGCTGTATTTCCCTGAAAAACCAATCTCGATGGATCAATTTATCAACGACATCGATGCTGTTTATACAAAACTCGGTCGGTGTGTTGTAGCGGTTAGTGAGGGAATCTGTGACATGGATGGTGTCATTTGGGCCAAGAAGCTCGCTGTGACTGACGAAAAGGATGCGCACGGCAATATCCAGCTTTCCGGCACAGGAACTCTGGCGGATTTTCTGGCAAGAGAAGTAAAAACCAAACTTGGCGTAAAGCGCGTTCGGGCTGATACCTTTGGTTATCTTCAGAGGAGCTTTGTCGGCTTTCAATCTCCCATTGATGCTGACGAAGCCCGCCGGTGCGGTAGAGAAGCTGTTAAATTTTCAATGAATGAACAGAGCGGTTCGGTTGCCATCAAGCGGATCGGCGAAGGTAACGACTATGCGGTTGACATGGTATGTACAGAACTTCGAAATGTCGCGGAAAAGACAAAATTAATGCCTGATGAGTTTATTAATCCGCAAGGCAATGGAGTAACAGAAGCTTTTATTAACTACGCAAGTCCTCTGACAGGTGAACTACCAAAGACCGTTTATTTAGGCAGCTACCCTAAAATCTAATGTGGTACTCTATCACCGGCGATTTGAGATATTACCATTCTGGAGTTAATTTGTACTCCTGAACACTCAATAGTTCAGGAAACCTGTATTTTATACTACAGGCACAGCGGCCTTATAGGGCAACGATACTTGTCAGTTTACATGTCACAGAGTATCGGATTCTGTTGACCGGATGATCAAGACGAAAATAATCGCCACAGTCGGGCCTGCATCCGCCGAGGCCGAGACATTGACAGGTTTGTTGGAAGCCGGGGTGGATGTTTTTCGTCTCAATTTTTCCTATGGTGCAATTGAGCAGCATACTCAACTTTTGAATTCACTTAATTCTGTTCGCGACAATTACGAACGCACAACAGCATTGATGGGAGATTTGTGTGGGCCTAAGATAAGGGTTGGTCAGATTGAACCGGAGGGAGAAGTTTTGCGCCGGGGCGATAAAGTTGCAATTCTGCCAGGATATGATATAGGCAGCGCGCACAGGTTCTGCACAAATTATCGGGATCTAAGTAAAGATGTAAAAGTCGGTCACAAAGTTTATATTGATGATGGGCAGATTACACTACGAATAATTGGCATCGATGGGCAAGCGGTCTTATGCGAAGTTATTTCGGATGGACCTGTTTATAGTAATAAGGGTATAAACCTGCCTGATACTGATGTGAGCGCCTCAGCGATAACGGAGAGAGATTGGCAATATGTAGACTGGGCAGTTGAGAACGATTTAGATTTTCTGGCATTGAGTTTCGTACGTAGTGCTGATGAAGTAGTTGAATTGAGGCAGCATCTGTCCAGAGTTGGTTCGAATATCAAGATTATTGCAAAGATTGAGAAACCGCAAGCTGTGGATTGCCTTGAGGAGATTGTCGAGGTCAGTGATTGTGTTCTTGTGGCACGCGGTGATCTTGGTATTGAGATGGATTTAGCTGAAGTTCCCTTGATTCAGAAGCGTACAACAGATATATGCCGTCGTATGGGCAAACCTGTTATAGTAGCTACACAAATGCTTCAGAGTATGATATACAACCCTGTAGCAACACGAGCGGAGGTATCTGATGTTGCCAACGCGATAATGGACTATTGCGATGCTATAATGCTTTCCGGTGAGACTGCGGTAGGCAAATATCCTATTGAGACGGTGAAAACTGTCTGCCGAATTTCCCAAGTTACCGAAGCGTACCTCGACAAGTATGATCAGGTTCATCCGAGGACAGCAGCAACTCCAGATTTACGCTTGACTGAGTCCCTATCGCGAAGTGTTGGATATATCGTAGATGATATCGAGCCGAAACTCGTAGTAGTATGGTCGCAGTCGGGTTCGGCGGCGAGACTTTTGAGCAAGGTGCGTATCGATGTTCCAATACTGGCGTTAAGCTCGGATCAGAAGGTCTGTCGGCAGATGTGTTTGGATTACGGGGTCATGCCGTATTGTATGCCTGTACCGAAAACAATTCATACGTTTATAGATACTGTGAATGAGTTATTGCTCAGTACCAACCGCTCAAATGTTGGTGATAAGATAGTTATTGTGGCAGGACAACCCCTTGGTGAGCCAGGCAGAACAAATATAATTGCTATTCATACCATTACTGGTGGTTAATCCAACAATGGCAAGAGTTACTTCTTCGATGGTCGTTTTCTGTTATTTGATTTGTACTGCTCATTTTTAGAGGAGTCTTTCGACAATGGATAAGCTGGATTTTTCAATTTCTGTATTGGGAAAAGCGCCTATTGAATCCCCAATTAAGCTTTCAAAGGTGACAGGAGACTATATAGCAAACTACGTTGGTGACGATGAACGTATTATTTACAATATCGGCATCACCGAGGGGTCATCTGCCCCATGCTTTGAACACGATGAGTTGATTGAGGTCGCAGGTCCGCGGGAAGAAATATTTTTTGAACCTTCCCAAGTGCACGCGGCAGTTGTTACCTGCGGAGGTTTGTGCCCGGGTCTTAATGATGTAATACGTGCAATAGTGATGTGTATTTGGTACCGTTATGGTGTCAGGAAAATAAGCGGCGTCCGCTATGGTTATCGAGGTTTGATTGAGAGTTTTAGTTTGCCGATATTAAAATTGACGCCAGAGCTTGTATCTGATATTCATAGTGATGGAGGTACAATTCTGGGCTCGTCACGAGGTTGCGGTAACCAAGTAGAGCCGATTGTTGACACATTAGAGCGGCTGGGCATAAATATGCTCTTCACGATAGGAGGTGATGGGACACAACGTGGAGCGCTGGGCATCGCAGAAGAGATAAAAAAACGCGGACTTAAAATAGCTGTTGTGGGGGTTCCAAAAACGATCGACAATGACCTTAGTTTTGTCCAGGTTTCCTTCGGATTTCAAACAGCAGTATCGAAGGCGGTGGATGCTGTTGCAGCGGCTCATACTGAGGCGGTAGGGGCGTTGAACGGAATCGGTCTTGTGAAGGTCATGGGGCGACAATCAGGCTTTATCGCAGCCGGTACAGCTCTTGCAATAAATGATGTGAATTTTGTCCTTGTGCCGGAGGTCCCTTTTGAGTTGGATGGTGACAATGGATTACTAACTCATCTTGATAAGAGGCTTGAGCAACGAGGTCACGCTGTGATACTCGTGGCAGAAGGTGCGGGCCAAAAGCTTGTTGAACGAAGTGATGAAGTCGATGCCTCAGGAAATATAAAACTGCTGGATATTGGTGTATATCTGAAGCAGAGGATAGGACAGTACTTCAGAGACAAGAATGTAGAAATAAATCTAAAATATATTGATCCGAGTTATATTATCCGCGCTGCACCGGCGAATCCGAATGATTCGGTTTATTGTGAGAGACTCGGAAGCAACGCTGTTCACGCGGCGATGGCAGGAAAAACAGAGCTACTTATAGGATTGTTGCATAACCGATTTGTGCACATACCGATGCGTATGGCTGTTTCAAGGAGAAATTGCATTGAACCTGATGGTGACCTTTGGCGTGATGTTATTGATGCGACCGGCCAGCCGGTACTTATGACGAATTGACTGTTGTGTGAAATGTGTAAAACGCGATAGTATCAATTCGTTTATTGAATCTAATTGGCTCAGACAAGTACCCCTATGGAACAGGGAAAAAGCAAAATCCTTGGCAAATCGAATAGATTTACTTGAATTCAACCGAAAGGTTTACCTGAACATCGCCGACCGAATATCCCGTCATAAGAATAGCCTTATCGAGCACTTCGTCATTGCGGGTATGAGTTAGATATACGTAAATAGGCCTCAGGTTTTCAAACCTTTCATTCCTGATCGAACTTTGCTCCACGTCTCCATAGGTAAGATCAAATGGAACCCAGCCGTATTTCTCCAGGTACACCTCTGCCCACGCGTGCTGGGGCACATCGAGAGATTCTGATATATAGCCCTTAACGACCCTTGCGGGAATGTCTCTGGCTCGGCACAGCGCGACGAAAAGGTCGCAATAGTCGGTGCACGCGCCTTCTTTTTTTCGCAGCGCCCCCAAAGCACCTGCTTCCTGTGTGGAGTACACGTAGTTCATATAGTGAGCGACGTAATCGTAGATCTGTCGGACTAATTTTATCTGGTTTGCATCCGGTATACTCTCTGCGATTTTTTTTATCTGAGGATGGCTTTTCTCTATGAATTTTTCATTTTTTAGAAACGGACGTAGGTCCGGAGCGTTGGGTTCAACTTCATTTTGTTTTTTCTTTGCGGTAGCAAGGTCGTATCTAAACAGTGTTGCCTTAACGTTTATCTGTAATCTTAGCTGGCTCGGAGGCCTTGTGAAGGCGAATTCAGCGTACTTGACGCCATTTTGTTCGAAGAGCCTGGCTGGCTCAGGGGAGTATTGTATTTCTGATATCTCTTGTCTTAGCGGGATTGTCTGTGGGATTGGAGCGATGAACTTAAGTTTTGATGGTATCGCTTGGATTGAAAAGTCGTAGGTAAGCTTGAATTCGACCTCATTCTTAAGCCTTGTATCGCGCTGGCTGAGCCTTTCCTGTTCCACTCTTTGTGTTCTTGGTCTGCGTTGCGGTCGTCTTCTTCGTCGGGAGAATCTCTGGCCACTGACATTATCGATGCCAAATAGCGTCAATAAAAATATCAGCAGTAATATTTTTTTATACTCCATGGTCATTATCTAATCTACGGTCGTGTTCCCGTACCAGTTTTTGTGAGCCAACGAGTTCCTCCCAATTTCTCCTTATCCATCAGCTAAACAGCGCTTCCACAAATGTGCCTGGGTTAAATTCAGCGATATCTTCCGGCTTTTCGCCTAAACCTACAAATTTTACCGGTATATCAAGTTGGTCTTTGATGGCGATGACAATTCCACCGCGAGCGGTCCCATCGAGCTTAGCAAGGAATATTCCGGTCACGTTGATCGCCTCGGTAAATACCTTTGCCTGCGAAATTGCGTTTTGTCCGGTGGTTGCGTCGAGGACCAGCAGTACTTCATGCGGGGCGCCAGGAATCTTGCGTGTAACAACGTCTCTGATTTTTGTTAGTTGCTGCATCAGGTCCTTTTTTGTGTGCAGTCGGCCGGCTGTGTCGAGAATCAGAAAGTCAGCAGATCTTGCCAAGGCTGCTTCACACGCGTCGAAAGCAACTGCCGCAGGATCACCACCTTTCTGGTGCTTTATAATTTGCACACCGATGCGTTCTGCCCATATAGTCAACTGCTCAACAGCAGCAGCCCGAAATGTGTCGCACGCAGCCACAATGACATTTTTATTGTTTTGACTAAGTATGTATGCCAGTTTGGCAATGCTGGTAGTTTTACCTGTGCCATTGACGCCGGCTACAAGAATGACACTGGATCCATTCTCAGCCACACGTAGTTGCCTGTCTCGGTCTGGCCAATAACCCTTGATATGCTCCTTGAGAAATGGCACGACATCGTCGGTTACTGCAATTTGCCTGCTGCGGTATGCCTCCCGTAGCTCGGTTATGAGCTTGTCGGTTGTTTCCACTCCGATATCATCGCTTATTAGTGTCTCCTCCAGCTCATCGAGCAGGGCCTCATCCAGGCTTCGACCTATACTCAGCACCGATGAGAGTGAGCTGCTGATTTTGCTTCTCGTTTTGCCCAGCCGATCTTTGAAGAATCCTGTCGTCTTGGTGAATATTCCCATACAGTCTCCTGATTCATTAACAATCCCCTAATGGGGCCAATGCAGTCCTGATAGTATCCAGATTTGCCAAAATTTCAAGTGGAGTCAGAATTTAATTTCCCAGCTTATCGACGAGCACAAATTTTGTTTATTGTTTTTTGTTGTCACCCGGATATTTTCATTTGACATGGTCATAGATTACGGTAATATGTACGTTGTCGTTTTGCCCCACACCGAATAGAACTGAATTAGTGCTTGTTTGGTGCAGGGGGAGGCGTTCTTAATCACATTTTCGGGCAATTTTTAACCGTGTGTAATCTCATGATGTTGTGTGGCTGTAAATTACAGAGTTGATCAATCACAGCCGGACGGTTTTGAGGCTATCGTTTTCTAAGAGTGCAGAATCATAAAGGAGGATGATTTGGCCTCTCAAGAAGTTGAGGACATCTTCGCTGATATACTTGCCCGTGCCAAAGCACTTGATCCTGCAAATACCCGCAAGTGGTTCGACGATCTGACAGTCCTGCACCTAAATGGTGGCTCCCTTGGAGTAGGCTGCCCGGACGGCGTTACCGTCCAGTTCCTGCGCGATAACTGCAAAGGCAACTTCACTCGCGCTGCTCAGCAGATAACCGGACATCTCATCACAGTTGATTTTCACGTCGTTTCTGTCGACAAGATTACCAGCGATTCTCGTCTTCTGACACCCGTGCTCAAACTCCATCCGGATTATACCTTCTCGAATTTTGTTGTAGGACCGAGCAACCGATTGGCCCACGCAAGCTGTGTCGCCGTAAGTCAGTCATTGGGTGATACTTATAATCCACTTTTTCTCTACGGCAATTCCGGTTTGGGCAAGACTCATCTACTGCACGCCGTCTGTCGCGAAGCTCAACAAAGACTCGATGGCGCGGTAATCCAGTTGTTGAATTGCGAAGATTTCGTCAATAGATTTATAAGAGCGATCGAGCAGGGAAACTTGGCTGGTTTTCAAAGCCAGTTTCGCACCGTTGATGCGCTCGTTATCGATGACATCCAGTTCTTGCGTAAGCGTGAGCAAAGTCAGGAGGAATTCTTCCATACATTCAATGCCCTCTACAACAACAGCAAGCAGATTATACTAAGTGCAGACAGCCCGCCAGCCGAGATACCATCGCTTGAAGCCCGTCTTATCAGCCGTTTCAACTGGGGCCTTGTTGCGCGAATTGACCCTCCAAGCTACGAGACCAGAGTTGCTATCGTCCAAAAGAAAGCGCATATTCGAGGACTCAACATCTCTGAAGAAGTGGCTGAGTACATTGCCCAGCAGGTGCAAGCGAATATCAGAGAATTGGAGGGCGCTCTGACGACTATCTATGCTCTGGCGCTCGCCACCGGAGAACCGGTCAACCTCGAATTGGCACAAATGGCCCTCGAAGGCCAAATAAAATTAGCTATAAGACACATTAGTATCACTGATATTATCGAAGTTGTGACCCGTCATTTCGATGTCCGCCTTGCTGATTTACAGAGCAAAAAACGCAGTCAGAGCATTACTATGCCTCGTCAGATTTGTATGTACCTGGCCAGGAACCTGACTAAGCACAGTCTCGAAGAGATTGGTGGCCACTTAGGTGGCCGAGACCATACTACTGTTATGCACGCCTGCAATAAGATCGCTGAGGCCAAGGATTCTGACACTGATACGGATGCACTGTTGACTGAATTAAC
>CAYSPM010000016.1:22882-26217 GCA_964432925.1 uncultured Pirellulales bacterium
GTGTCCTTGGGCTCGAGCAAAAATCCGTTTTTGTCGTCCTCGATTTGACTGGGTATGCCCCCAACATTCGAAGCTACGACAGGTGTACCTTTCCAAAGCGCCTCTGTCACCGCAAGACAAAAGCCTTCTTTGATGGACTTCTGTATGATTACGCTTGAAAATCTTTGGATGGAATTGACCAAAATATCGTTGTTGCCAAGAACGAAAAGAACGTCACCGTTATTCTCCAGCTTTTTGGCCTGCCTGTGGATTTTGTTATATATCTGCACACCCTCAGGGTCGTCGCTGGCCAGGTTGTAACAGAACACCAATCTGCAATCCATTTTCTCCTTTACCAGCCTGAAGACCTCCAGTACCCCTTCCGGATCCTTCCATGGATCGAGCCTGGATACCTGAGTGATCACCGGCTTATCCGTTGGGATACCAGCTTTCTTTACGTACTTAAGAATGGTTCTCTGGTCCAGGTCCTTGTTCTTGAGCATCAGTGGATTAATCGCTGGAAACATGATTCGCTGATCCACTGGCAAGTCATCTTTAATGTATCTTTCGTTTGATATGATTACCTGGTCATACTTCAGTAAGAAGCCTTTGAGAAAATCCCATAAGGGCTTGTGAGGGTCGGTCAGGTCTATATGGCAGCGCCATATCCATGGTTGTCGTTTTCTGTAAGACCTTATAAGTGCAAGTGGCTGAGGGTCGTGCACTATCACACAGTCGTGATCCAGATGCGTGAACCTCGCAAAGTACTCGTTCACCTGTAGGTATAGGCGCCTTTTCTGCTCGGATAGATTCAAGCTCGCTCCCTGAAGAGCGTTGTGAAACTTCTTTGTTATGTTGAAGAAGTCTGGGCTTCCATGCAGAATCCGCCAGCCGGTGTCTACTCCAACGTCATTCATCAAAAGAACAAGCGAATACAATATCTCAGCGACGCCCCCACCCTGGTAAGTTGAGTTTATATGAACGATGTGCTTGCCATAAAGGCCTCTTGCGCGGGCGTAAATCTGAGATAGCCTCTTATCTGGAACGATAGTCCGGAAATCCTCAAGCCTTAGCATCTTAGCGTCCTGTCAATTCCTTCAGCAATAATCTAATGTCTTCCACACCATCAACGCTGAATCGGGCCTTTGAGATACTGCTGCCCACCCTTATCGAGTAGGCTTGGCCAGGTAAAACCCCGAACATATCTTCATCGGTATAATCGTCGCCTGCTGCCAACAAAAAATCCCAAGTTTCTTTTGATATCCAAAGCTCTGCTGCCCGGCCTTTGCTGATGCCCACTTTTTTCACTTCTAAAACCTTATTACCTTCAAATACCCCAACATCCAGATTCTCGGTAAAATTCACAAGTGCATCTCTTAGTTCGTGCGTTCTGAAATTGGCCAGCTCGGGATCAGCTCTGCGGTAGTGCCAAACCAGAGAAAAGTCTTTCTCCTCGACAAATGATCCCGGTGTTCGATCTGAGTACAGTTCGAGAATGGGTCTGATCGTGTTTTTCCACTCCGGTGTCCATGGTTCCCAGCTCTGCCACTCTTTGTTTTTTTGCTTGGTCCAACCCCCATGTTCAGCAACTAAGTCAACATTCAACTCGCCTAACCATTTTTCCAGTGTTGTCTTATCGCGTCCGCTTATTACCACAACACTATTCTTCGGGTCGCTCGAAAGCTCTGACAGCACGTTCAGAATTTCACCATCTGGCCCTGCCTTTGCAGGTTGCCCCTTGAAGCCAACGAGTGTCCCGTCATAATCCAGCAGGAACAGCCGCCTCTGGCTTTGCTTGTAGTCGCTGATCAACTTCTGCCGCGCAGGTTCGGATAGTCGCCGGACCGAAAGCTCTCGCTGTGTCTTCTTGATATCTGACAGAGCGTTTAGAAAATCACTGGTCCATCTTGACACATTGTAGCGCAGAAGCCGTTCCTGCATCAGTCTATTGCGTTCCCTCTGCTCAAGTGGCGGCATCTCCAGGGCCTCCTTGATGGCCCGCGTAATTGCAGCTTTGTCGTTTGCGTTGACCGTTAGAGCTTCCCCAAGCTCACTTGCGGCTCCGGTCATCTCGCTAAGTATCAGAACACCGTTGCTGTCCGTTTTGCTTGCCACAAACTCTTTGGCTATGAGATTCATCCCATCTCTTAAGGGTGTTACAAGTGCTACATCCGCCAGGTTGTATAACGCCGTAAGTGTGTTAAAAGGTAAGAACCGATATAGATACCAGACGGGCATGTAGCCGATTGCGCCATGTTCACCATTAACCCGTCCGACAAGCTGTTCGAGTCTCTCTCTCAGCACCTTATAGTCCTCCACGCCCGTTCGCGAAGGGACAGCTACCATTATCAAGGTCACCTGGCCTTTGTATTTAGGATTCTCGGACAGGAACAGGTCAAATGCCTCGAGCCGCTGAATTATTCCCTTAGTATAATCCAACCTATCGATTGAGATTATTATTTTGCGGCTTCCTATCTTCGCGCGTATTTTCTCTGCTTCTTTTTTGACTTCTGGGTTTTGTATGGCTGTAGAGTATTTCTCGTAGTTTATGCCCATAGGAAAAACATCGACCTTCAACACGCGGTTGTCAGTGTTGAATTCACCGAGTGTGTGTTCAACACCCAGTATTCTGCATATACTGCTGAGAAAGTGCCTGACGTAGTCGTACGTGTGGAATCCAATAAGGTCAGCGCCCAGCAGGCCATTCAATATCTCTTCGCGCCAGGGCAGCAGTCGAAACAATTCAAACGATGGCCACGGTATATGAAGAAAGAATCCAATCTCCAATTCAGGCAGTTTTTCTCTGAGCATTTGTGGCAGCAGCATGAGCTGATAGTCATGCACCCACACACGATCTTTGTTTTCTGCTACATCCACCACCTTATCACAAAAACTCTGATTGACCTGCTCGTACCTTTTCCAGAAGTGCTTCTCAAAAAAAGTCCGCGTTGGAAAGTAGTGGAAAAGAGGCCAGATCGTTTTATTGCAGAATCCTAGGTAGTACTGATCTATCTGCTTGTGGGAGAGAAATACGGGTGCGCAATTCTCGGCTGCTAATCTGTCTCCGATTTGCTCTTTGTCTTCCGCAGTTAGTCTTTCGCTTGTAATTCCTGGCCATCCAACCCACAACCGCTCAATCGACTCAGGCAAAGAGGATAGACCCGTGGCCAATCCGCCGGGACTAGTACGGAAGCGAAACTCGCCGGCCCTTTTTGTTATGCTAAAAGGCAAGCGGTTTGCAACAATAATCAATCGACTCATTGTCTTTCTCCTGTTCTAAAATTGGGTGCGGTAAGCTATGCGATGATAAGAAGACAGACTTTCGACGAGAAGGAACATGCGCCTTTTGTTTTGTC
>CAYSPM010000017.1:0-26090 GCA_964432925.1 uncultured Pirellulales bacterium
TAAAATTCACTTCAGGTTGCCGTAAAATGTTGGGGCTTCAGACGCGGTGCAGTAGCACGGACCGGCCTTAATACATGGAGGCACAACCCATATCCCCTTATCGTGTCCGCTGTGTTGTTGTCTTTTCTGTTATGCCGAGTTCAGCAAGAGCTGCTCTACGCGAAAGCTTGAGTCTGCCCTGCTCATCGATGGCTATCAGCTTGACCGGTATTAGGTCACCTGCTTTGCACACATCCTCGACGTTCTTGACGTACCCTTCGCTAAGTTCACTAATGTGACAAAGACCTTCAACGCCCGGTGTGATTTCGGCAAATACACCAAAGTCCTTTACAGTAACCACCTTCGCTTGCCTGTATGTGCGCCCCACTTCGGGTGGCTGCGTAAGTGACTCGATGATTTCTTTAGCCTTGAGATGCCCATCTCCACCCAAACAACTGATGTAAATAGTGCCATCCTCTTCGATTTCGATCTTCGTTTCGGTCTGATCCTGGATGCTCTTTATCATCTTGCCAGCAGGTCCGATCACCTTGCCGATATACTCAGGGTCTATCTCAAGAGTTATCAACTTAGGTGCATATTTGCTTATCTCAGCTCTGGGTTCACTGATAACATTGTTCATGGTTTCCAGAATCCGGAGTCGAGCCTCTTTTGCACGCTGCAAAGCCTCAACCATGATTTTGTGAGGCAGACCCTGAGCTTTGATATCAAGCTGTATAGCTGTGATACCATCGACGGTACCGGCGACTTTAAAATCCATATCACCAAAGTGGTCCTCCTCGCCAATGATGTCCGTGATTAATATATATTTACCAGCTTCATCACTAACCATTCCTATGGATATGCCGGCAACAGCGTTGCTAATCGGAACGCCGGCGTCCATCAGGGCCAGCGAGCCGCCGCAGACCGATGCCATTGAACTTGAACCGTTCGACTCGGTGATATCTGAAACGACACGAATAGTATAGGCAAATCTGTCTTCCGGTGGTCTGACGGCTGCTAAGGCCCGTTCTGCAAGTGCTCCGTGTCCAATTTCACGACGGCCGGGACCGCGAATCGGCCTTACTTCGCCAACGGAAAAGGGTGGAAAATTGTAGTGAAGCGTGAAGTTTTGAGCGTACTCATCTAACAAACCATCGATGATTTGCGCATCCCTTATGGTTCCAAGAGTCGCGCTGACGATGGCTTGTGTTTCACCCCTTGTGAACAATGCCGAGCCATGCGTTCTGGGCAGGATACCTACCTCACACGAAATTGGGCGAATATCGTTATAACCCCTTCCATCCGGTCTTTTGCCCTGCAAAATGAGCTCACGGACGACCTGACTTTCCACCTTCTCAAATATGCGTTTTAACATGGCCTTGTCGCACTTTGATGGGGTCTTCTCTGTAGCGTCTGAAGCTTCCGGCTGAGAATCTTCACCGTTACCGCAATACTCAGAATCAAGTTGTTCAAAAAGCTCTTCGACGGCTTTGTTTCTCTGACGCTTGTCCGGTGTCTGCTTGATCTGCAGCATCTGATGCGCTTTTTGTGAATAGAGTTGCAAGTAGAGTTCCTGATCTATTTCGACAAGGGGAGTTTCCTTTTCGACACCGACTTTGTCCCTAAGTTCCTCAATCATATCGCAGATCTGACAGACAGTCTCATGCGCAACCAACACGCTGTCAGCGATGACTTGCTCGGGCAACGCTTTTGCCCCGAGCTCTATCATGTTGATTGCTTCATTTCGTCCTCCGAGCAGGAGATTCAGATCAACCTGCTCGAGCTGCTTGTGTGTCGGGTTAACCACAAATTCCCCGTTAAGTCTGCCTAATCTGCAGATTCCGAGGGGTCCTTGAAACGGGATCCTGCTAATTGCCAGTGCCGCGCTTGCACCTATCATCGCCGGCACATCGGGGTCATTCTCCTGGTCAGCGCTCAGAACGGAAGCAGTAATTTGTACCTCCTGGAAATAACCATCTGGGAACAGCGGACGAATGGGCCTATCAATCATTCTGGCTGTCAGGATTTCCTTTGTAGTGGGCCTTCCCTCGCGTTTGATGAATCCGCCCGGGAACTTACCTGCAGCGCTTTGCTTCTCACGGTACTCAACGCTGAGCGGGAAGAAATCGATGTCCTCATTTCGTGGGGGTGCGGTAACAGCAGCAACAAGGACTACGGTTTCACCATACTGAACAATAACAGTCCCATCGGCCTGCTTACCAACTTTGCCGGTTTCGATAGATAAAATCCTACCACTGATTTCTCTCTCAACTCTGTGTACATTAAACATATATTACCTCTTTGACAAGTGTATGGTTAAACATGGAGGACACCCCCTTGTTGGCATTAATGCCAAAGCTACAAATGCACGAATAGTCAGTTTGTACATTGTTGCTTTCCTCTGCCGCTTCACTTCCGCAAGCCGAGCCGGGATATTATTTTCCGATAACGCTCGACGTCTTTCTTACCGACGTACTTGAGCAGCGAGGATCTTGTCCCAACCATTTTTAGTAGACCACGACGAGAAGAATGGTCTTTTTGATGAGTCTTGAGATGCCCGGTGAGGTCATTTATCTTTCTGGTTAGCAAAGCAATTTGCACCTCTGGTGAACCTGTATCCCCCTCGTGGGCCTCAAAATCATTGATTATTTTCTGTTTTTCCTGCATTGTCAGCATGTTTCGTACAAATCCTTCCGTATTTTGTGTTGGTCGCCTCTATAAATCTGACATTTTTCAAACCTTAGATTTTATGAGCTAATACGGTAATTTGCAAGAGTTTTTCGATATTATCAATACAAAAAAAAATCCCATTGTTGCGTATGCACAATCTTTGTCATAACTTATACTTCTTTATTCTTGACATTAGATGTCGATGTTTCTTACGGTAGGCTCTTTAGTGTGGTAGCGACAACTCTACTTTGCCCTTTTCTGCTGGAGAAAAGCTTCCAGTATCTCGGCTGCGGCGACTGCATCCGAACGTTTTAGCATTTGGGCTTTTTTTAATTCAGCGGAGGCGAGCTTTTCTTCGGCGCTAAAACTGGTCAACCGCTCATCTTGAAGGTACACTGGGATGCCAATATATTGTCTGAGACGCTCGACAAACTTACGAACGAGTCTGGTTTGTGCGCTTTCGGAGTCATCCATATTCAGAGGCAGACCAACAACAATAGCTTCGACACCCTCTTTCTGTACAACAGCCGCGATTTTTGTCAATAGCTCCTTCTGACCTAAAATTACATTCAGAGGCGAAGCGATGGTCTCAGCAGCATCGCAAATTGCTAATCCCGTGCGCTTACTGCCATAATCTATCGCCAAATATCTCATTTTATCGCAGTTTACTCTGGTACTGTTTTGGTTCCATGTAATATGAGCAGGTGGTCCGCGATGCATCGAGCCTCACGGTAGGCCTGACAGAATCTTGTAACAGATATTTGCTTTTATTCACAGGTACTCGTCTCCACTGTGCTGTTTAATGAGGTCTAGCAGGTCTTTTAGTCTTTGAGTCTTCTCGATAGGACATACAAGTGTAGCGTTATCACTGTGGGCAACAACTATTTTCTCAAGGCCGATAGCAGCAATTAAGTGTCCCTTGTCTTCGGTGACAACGATACTATTCTTGCAGTCAAGCAGCTCACTGACGCCGGCTACAACAATGTTACCGTTATTGTCTGACGTGATAACATCGGCAAGGGCGGCGAAGGAGCCCATATCCAGCCATCGGCATTCAAGCTTTATGGCGTGAACGCTCTCGGCTTTTTCCATAACCGCAAAGTCAATACTGATCTTGGGTAATTTCACGAACCATTCTTCAAGCGATTTCTCCTGATTTGGGCCGTCCCAGTTGGCTGCGATTCTGCGAAGGGATTCGGAGGCTTGTGGTAGGAACCTATCCAAGTTAGCTAAAATAGTCTTGGCTTTCCAGACAAACATGCCCGAATTCCAGAAATATTGTCCGCTCTGAAGATACTGCTTAGCTGTTTCCTCATCCGGCTTTTCCTTAAAGGCCTCAACGGTGTATACTTCGTTCGCGCATTTAGGACAGCTTCTACTGTTAGTGCACTTGATATAGCCAAGCTGTGTACTTGGAAAGGTTGGTTTTATGCCGAAGGTAATCAAGGCATTCGGATTGTCACTTACGAATGTCAGTGCGTCTTTCAGCGCACCTTGGAAGACTTCAACAGGCTCTATTAGTTGGTCAGCCGTGACGACTGCCATTCGGGCTTCAGGGTCAAACTTGGCAAGAATCGTGGCAGCCAAACCTATAGCTCCTGCCGTGTCTCGTACGGTTGGCTCAGCGATAACGTTATTGAATGGCAGCTCCCGCAGCTCCTCACGGACGATATCCGCATAGCCCGCATTGGTAAGAACAATTATGTTCCTCGTATCAAAAATCGGTGCTAACCTGTCAAAGCAGCAACCAAGAAGTGTTTGGCCATTGATAAGCTTCAGGACTTGTTTCGGGCGTTTTTGCCGGCTAAGAGGCCACAATCTTTTGCCAGTACCCCCCGCCATTACAACTGCGTAATTCATTGCTCAGCCCTCGTTACTCCAAGAGAGGATATAACGCCGAAATGCTTGTTAATAATAACTGCAAAGGTCATCATGCCCAGTACTCCTTCCTATATGTTGGATTTTACCACAATAAGCAAAAAGAACAAGCAGATTGTAGTAATCGCAGAGTTTCAAAGCAGCTAAATTTATTCTTTCCCAGAAATGTATCAGGAATATGAAAGATCGGCGTATTTTGCCATGAGAGACTTCGTTTGGCCAGTGTTAAATCTGACGACGACTATACTGTCCTCTCCTATATCGATAAACTCCTTGACGCGACCAAGGCCGAAAGATTTATGTCTAACTAACTGCCCAGCTACGAAATGCGGTAAGGTGAAGTCAGCCTCTTCTGCATTTTCATAGCTGTAGTCATCTTCTTCATGTACCTCGTTCAATTCGCATCCCATTTCAAAAAGAAACGGTGATGGGATTGTCCGCAAGAGCTGGCCACGAAATGTTCGATATCTCGCATAGCTTATATATAGACCCATTTTAGCGCGGGTTATACCGACGAAAAAGAGCCTGCGCTCTTCTTCCATGTCATCCTCATTATCTGTGTTTGATCTTTCGTGCGGTAACAAATTATCTTCGAGGCCAATTATAAAGACGTGCACAAATTCAAGGCCTTTAGCTGCATGCAGGGTCATAAGGGCAACACGGTCGTTAGACGCGTCATACGCATCAATGTCACTGAACAACGATATTTCCTGTAAATAGTCAATCAAAGATGGCTGCTCCGTCTGCTGATCGTATTGGGCAACGGCATTTATCAACTCGTCAACGTTTTCAAGCGCATTTATGCCCTCGGCGCCGGTGTCTTGCAGAGACTTTTTTAATCCAGATTCGATAACAACACGCTCTGTAAGTGGTGCAACCTGGCCCGTGACATCCTTTTTGAATCCATCGAGCATGTTAATAAACGCTGTGAGCTTGGCCTTTGTGCCTTTGGAAAGCGAAGCAATATGTTCTGCCCTTCTAAGTGCCTCGAAAAACGTGATTCCACTTGCAGCAGCATATCCGCGCACCCTATCGACGGTTATTTTGCCGATGCCACGAGCCGGCGTATTGATGATGCGCAAAAGTGCGATCTCATCGCTGGGATTGACAAGGACCTTCAAGTATGCCAGCACGTCGCGGATTTCCTTTCTATTGTAGAATTCCACGCCGCGTACGACCTGATACGGTATTTTGCTGTGGATGAATGCCTCTTCGAGCACCCTGCTCATAGCGTTAACACGATAGAACACAGCTATGTCCTTTAGAGAGATACCCTCATCGGTTAGCTGCCCTATCTGTTGGGTGACACCCTGAGATTCTTGTGTTTCGTCTTCAAAGCTTGTTACGACGACATCCTCTGCGCGTGGCTTTGTAGGAAGGAGCTTTTTCGGCTTTCGGTTTTTGTTAATGGTTATCAACTTGTCCGCCACTTCGAGAACGTTGGGTGTACTGCGAAAGTTTTCTTCGAGCTTGACTACCATTGCATTGGGCCAGTCTTTTTCAAAGGCCAGGATGTTGCGAATGTCCGCGCCCCGCCAACGATAAATTGACTGATCAGGATCACCTGTTGCGCAGATATTGTTGTGCTGTGAAACAAGGGCTTTGGCAATTCGATACTGGGCGTGGTTGGTGTCCTGGTATTCGTCAATCAGTAGGAATCTAAAACGGTCGCTAAGCTCGGCGCAAACGTCGAGATGGCTTTCGAGTAGAAACGCCGTTTTCATCAGCAGGTCGTCGAAATCCAGGCCATTTCTTTCGGTCAAAATTTGCTGGTAGTGCTCGTAAATCCTCGCCAATGTTCGGTAGAAAAAACCATCGGCTTTCGCCTTAAAAGCATTAACGTCAATAAGGATGTTCTTTAGTTTAGAAATGGCCTCGAGCATACGAGCAGGCGGGAAATTACCGGTATCAAGCTCACAATCTTTGATCGCCTGCTTGATACATCTGGACTGGTCGCTTTCGTCGTAAATGCTGAAGTTTGGCTTTATGCCGGCACTATCGGCATATTGCCGGAGAATCCTAACGCATAAGGAGTGGAAAGTGCTGATATGAACTGCTGCGGATGCACCAAGAGAGGTCGCCCTTTGGCGCATTTCGTTGGCTGCCTTATTAGTGAAAGTTATTGCGCAAATGTTGTACGGCTTTATGCCTGAGTCAATTAAAGCCGCGATTCGGTAAGTAATGACGCGGGTTTTGCCGCTACCTGGGCCAGCGAGTACAAGCAGCGGTCCTTCTCTATGAAAGACAGCTTTCTTTTGTGAGGGTGTCAATTGTCGTGAAAGGCTATCGTGCATGACCTAAAGCTTGTGCAGGTATCAGCCGGACTCGGCCTCTTGTCTTTTTAGCTTTTCTTCCTCCTGCTGGAGTTGCTTGTAGAGGTCCGGCCTCTCTATCCTTATGCGACTCAATAAATTGCGCCGCAGATTAGGTGGATACTGCAGGTCATTGAGAAAATCCAGAAGAGCCAAGTACCTCAAAACAGGCAATTCAGGCAGATCAACTCTAAACTCTTCGCCGTATTGGGATCTGTATAAGTCCATGATATCTTTAGCCATTTTTTCTCTGGCAAATGCTTCGTCGTCGTCACGCATTGCATACCTGAAGTAGCCTTCCCTCAGAAGCGCAACTATTTGTTCCTTGGCATTATAAATCTCTATGCTTTGGAGCTCTTCCCGCATGCGCATTCTCATAAAGGTGACCAGCGGCACCTTGAACTTTTCAAGGGGGTAGAGTTCCCGTAGTTGATTATAGATTCTGTGGGCCTGGTCAATATGGCCTGTCTGATAGAAGGAAAAGGCTGCATTAGTGAGCATGTTGCGGTGGCCATCCTTTAATGACTCTACTGAACCCTTTGCCTCGGGGATCTGTCCGTATTTCTCAATTACCGCGAGCCGAGATTTGTTGTACGCATCAAACATTCTCAAATCCGACCGTAAAAAAATATCCTTCATTATCGTTTTCGTAGTCTTAGCCGAAGCATCAATCCGAACTTCGACAGGGATGTCATAAATAAATATCTTTCCGTTGCGGAAGAGATCCTGTAAACAATGCCCCACAATGCGGTCGGTGTTTGTCTCATGTATATCCATTTCGCGATCCTCCTGTTCGGCCAATACCCGCAAACCCTTGATTGCCCAATACATGGCGTGACAATCCGGATGACGCCAGTCCAGCGGGAAACGCTTGTTAGGGTCACTGAAATCAACAGGGCCATAAGTTTTGTTCAACTCGTGCATCATGACCGGATCGAGCTTCCAGGTGTTGCGCAGGTGATGGGCCTTAGCAAAAAGGTCAAAATTCTCCAAAGCCGATGTGCCCCTGAAATTGTCTATGACCTGAAAGGCAGCAGGACTAAACCTGCCAGGGTTCTGCCTTAGGGCTAGATAGTTATCTACAAGCTCGTCCTCATCGGCAAATGAGCTGTCGGAGGACTTCAGGGCATCGAGTAGTGACGCCATATTCGCATCGCCTGCAATCTGCTGGAAAGTTGTAGGAACTCTAGTAAGAGCTTCGAAATATTCGTTGTCGGCTGGGCCAAGCAAAGGCTCCATGGCAAGGGCAAATTGAATTTTGTAGTACTTTTGTGCATCGTCTGAGACACCACCGATTTTGTGCTGTAATATTCTTGCAAGCTCACGATACAATTCAATCGATTTTGGATTCAGCGGTATACCCTGGTCACGAAGCAGCTCATAGCCATTTTTCACCCATTGCCACCTCTGGTCGGGCTGATTTGCCGGTATGGCTACAGATATATTGTAGGCCATGTTCCATGCCTGAAACTCCCAGACCGCTGCAAAGCGGGGCTGGAGAGTAGTTATCCAATCAGCGAGTTGTTTCGCATCGAAAAACTGCCCCTGCTCTTTGAGCTTGTCTGCCCGCATCCACAAAATATCGACAACCAACCCACGAAAAGCACCCATTGCAACTGTTGCAAAGGCAAGTGAGGGTGGCGCATTTTCAAGAGGCTCATTGATTATAAGCTTCATTTGCTGACGCTGGGTGTTTATGTAATCCAACTGCCCGCCAGCTACAATCAGTAAAACAGCCGCAACAACGAGACAAATAAAGCAGATTAAGGTGTCACGCAAACGCATAGAACATTAACAAGCTGCCATAATGACTAAACTGTGATTTTAGCAATCTCTCTGAAACTAAAGACCAATAAGCCCAGAAGTAGTAAAAGCGATGCCTTAACACAGACCATAAGTGCGGCAGCTTTGCTCAACAAAGACCAACTAATTAATCTACCGGGCACCAGATATTTCGTGGGATTAAACTTGTCAAATTCAGGCAAAAGCCGGATTATCCACTTGATCGTGTAAGAATAAATCAGACTCACACTCTCGCTGAGATAACCGAATGATTCCAGAACAAAAGTGCTGACAGTACCTGTGAAAAAGATAACCAGACAAAAGACCACAGCCACTGGAAAAGAAAGAAATGTAGCCGATAACACGCCGAGGCAAGCTAAGAAAATCAGTCGAAACAAAATCAAGAGTATAGCCCTTATAAAATTAGCGGTGAAAGTGTCCGCCTTGTAAAGAACTTCCAGGCCATCCTCGAGCGGAAAGATTACCACCGTGTTATTCAGTGGAATATTCAAGAACCTTACAGCCATATAGCCGTCTTTCGCTACGGCATCGGCAGGTACTTCTATTTCGCGGAAAGTACGAATTGGGTCTTTTTGCTCACCGGAATATATCGGTGTTTTGAATTTTGTGCCGTACTTGATTTGTCGGTCGTCACCTACAATCCATCGACTGTAAATCTGCGAATCGGGAGGATTCACAGATACATCGTATTTGAATCGCACAAACAAACTCTCATCTGGATCGAGAGGTTCGACATTATGGAACTGCCAGAGTAATTGATGGCCAACGGCAACAGCTTGTTTCTCAAGCTGCCTTCGCTTGGTGAGCTGGTCGATAATTTCCTTGTATGTGAAACCTCGAAAAAACTGGTCCAATTGGCCGCCCTCTTCTAGCTTCTTATAGTCTTCGGCGACTTCATCGCTTACGTCGACTTTAGCAGGAGTTAGGCTAGCCCTTGCTGTGTAGAATTCATTATTAACTTCTGTGATCTCTTCTTCGGTCGGCTGGTAGAAATTCGGCATGTATATTGTGGTAGCAAATATTATTACAGAAAAAAGTGCAAGTAGCGATATATCCAATAAAACCACGCCGAGGAGTTTACCCAATAAGAACTCGAAACGACGAATAGGCTTAGTTATGAGTGTGTATATCTGTCTTTGTTCGATCTCGCTGGATATCGAATATATGGCAATTGTGATAGTGAGCAGACAAAGTAAGAAACTGGTAAGCGATAAACCATAACTAACGAAAGTTTGCAGTCTTCCTTTCAATGTGCCATCGCCTGTAACCGAGAACCCCATAATAGGAAGCAGGACAAGCAATAACACTATGAAAACAGCAGCTATTTTCATACGTATGGCCTGCTTTATAGTATTTACGGCTACAGCCCAAATGTTACGCATTGCCGGAGTCTCCTTCTTTGGTTTCTTCCGTCCGACCCTTCGTTTCGTCCCGAGAAGGAGAGTGACCTGTGAGCTGGTCCAAAATGTCTTTATCAAATTGCTCCTGCTTTTTATCTGGCTCGGACTCAACTGGCTTTATCGTGACTTCCTCGGTCTCTGCTGCAGGGGCACCTTGGGAAGATTCGGCCGGTTGCGTTAAATGGCTGAGCAGCTTTGAATCTGGTTCGGCTTCTTCTTTTTTATTTGTCGGGACGACCTGTTCGGTTTCTGAGGGTTCAGTTAAGCCTTGCTGCGAAACGGGAGCTGAGACAAGTTTATCGAGCACACTTTCTTGTTGAGTATCGGGCGCAAGGAATGAACCTATCTGGGTGGTACTAACTGCGCCGCTAGTAGCTCGAGCTTGTTGTTGTGCCTCTTCGACTGTCTTTACAAAAAAGGTTTCAAGCTTGTCCAGCGGGGATGTAACTTCGCAGCCGGCACGTTCGGCTTGTACAATCTGCTTTATCTTCTCAAGGGCGTCGTCACTTATCTCATCGGTGACAATTTGTCGTTTATTTGTTTGCTGCAACAGGTCCTTAACATGTCCCTGCGCCTGGATTTTACCGCCGTAGAGTATCGCAATTCTGTCGCATACATCTTCAACATCAGCTAGGAGATGGCTACATAGCAGGATGGTCTTTCCTCGCTTTGCGAGCTTGAGAATCAAGTCCTTTATCTGTCTTGTGCCGATGGGATCCAAGCCGGTTGTAGGCTCATCCAATATTAACAGGTCCGGATCGTTGATAAGGGCCTGAGCCAGGCCGATCCTGCGCGCCATACCTTTGGAGTATGTTCCAACAGGCCTATTCGCAACAGCTTTCAGGCCAACCATGTCAAGTAAAGCCTCGATACGCATCTTGCGTACCTTGGCTGGCAGGCCAAACAGTCGGCCGTAAAAATCCAAGGTCTCACGGGCATTCAAATACCTGTACAGATAAGACTCCTCAGGCAGAAAGCCTATTCTGGTATTAATTTTAGGATCTGCTCCATCACCGCCGAGAACAAGCGCCTTTCCTTTGGTCGGGTAAAGCAGGCCAAGTAGCATTTTCAAAGTTGTCGTCTTGCCTGAACCGTTTGGCCCTAAAAGCCCAAACACTTCATTATAACGAATTTGCAGGTTAAGGTCGTCTACAGCGTAGACTTTTGCCCTACCCCACCAATCAGAAAAGATCTTGGTCAAAGAGATAGTTTCAATAGCATATTCCATAGTTACATATTTCACATGTTACAGAGATAATGAGAAACCTGCAAATGAGCAGGATCCTTCCGCCGCGGTTTTTATATGAGGACCTGCTATAGCAGTCAAAACCACGGTTAGTGATCAAGCTCCTCACCATAGCGGACAAGCCGGGCACTATTGAAAACCACGATTAAGGAACCGAGAAAGTGTAGTACCGCGGCATAAACGGCTGGCAGCCAAGCCGCTGCTCCGGCTGCTATACCGAGAATGATAAATAGAATGCCAAATCCAAGGTTCTGATAAATAACCCTGCTGGTCTTCCGAGACAATCGGACGAGAAAAGGCAGCCTCCTTAGATCGTTACTCATCAGCGCGATCGAGGCGGAATTAATAGCCACATCGCTGCCCGCTGCGCCCATGGCAATGCCAAGATCACCGGCAGCTAACGCTGGGGCATCGTTTATGCCGTCCCCGACCACGACGACAGTATGGCCGTCCTTTTTGATTTGCTCTACAATAGCCAGCTTGTCCTGCGGCAAACAGTGCGCTCTAAAATCTGTACAACCCAGCTCAGCAGCCACACGGTTGGCCACTTCGTCACGGTCTCCGGTGAGCATTGTCACTCTCTTTATGCCAATATCAATGAGTTCCTTAACCGCTTGCTGCGCTTCGGGTCTTGTCTTATCCTGCAGCCCTATCCATCCGAGACACTTTGAATCCTTAGCAACGTAGAGGGTGCTAAAGCCCTGTTCCTCATGCAAGCCCGGGTCAGAAACATTGCTAATATCAACGTTGTTTTCTTTAAGGAATGTGTCTCTGCCAACGATAATCCTCGCAGAATCAACCGTTGCGGTGACACCCTTACCCGGCGTTTCCTGGAAATCATCCACCGCCGGCAAGGACAGATTTGCCTGTCTGGCGACTTCCTGTAAGGCACGTGCGGCAGGATGTTTGCTCATCCGCTCGGCTGAAGCTGAAACAGATAATAGCTCGGCTGCTTCAACACCTTCGGCAGGCGTTAGCTTAGTGACATATAGCCGACCCGTCGTAACTGTTCCGGTCTTATCGAATACCATTGCCGTCATTCTGCCGGCGACTTCAAGGTCGGCAATATTCTTTATTAAAACTCCAAGCCGGGCTGAGGCTGATATAGCAGCGACCATAGCAGTCGGTGTGGCTAAAATCAATGCGCACGGACATGAAACCACAAGTATTGTGATGGCCCGTTCAATCTCACCGGTGAAAAACAAGACTATTACTGCGATCATAATAACAGTCGGTGTGTACCATTTAACGTAGCGATCAATTATCCGCATGATCGGTATCTTAGTCTGCTCAGCCTGCATGATAAGCGACTGGACTTTACCGAGTGTTGTATCTTTGCCCGCTTTGGTTACGGCGATATCAAGCACCCCGGTGAGATTGTTAGTGCCTGCAAAAACCTGCATGCCGGGTACTTTATCTACAGGTAGAGATTCGCCGGTTATTGTTGCCTCGTTAATGGAACTAAGGCCGGTTATTACTTCGCCATCGGCAGGTATGTTATCCCCGGGACGAACACGAATAGTATCACCGGGTTTCAAGCCACTAACGTTGACCTCACTTTCGCCGCCCTGGCTATCTATCAATGTGGCCTTCGTCGGCGTCAGCTTGATAAGTGATTCAATAGAAGCACGTGCACCCAGTGCTGTGCGTGTTTCCACAAGCTCACTTAAAAGCATAAAGAATCCAACAACACCAGCAGTAACATAGTCGTGGTTTGCAAAGGCTGCGATTATCGCCAAAGCCGCCAACTCATCCATGTGCGATTCCTGTTTTATCAGGCTCTTAGCGGCGTGGAAGACAATAGGCCCGCCCAGCAATATCGCACCAACCAATGCAAAGAACTCAGCGTTGAAACTGCTCGCACTGTAGATAACTTTGGCTAAGCCACTGTTTATGAGCAACATTCCGCCGGCAAGCGTGCCCAGAAGAGCAATGCTGACGCGAAGCTGCTTGCTTTTTGCATGTTCAGCAGCAAGGTCGTCTTTCAAATGTAAATGTTCGTGAGCCATGATTACAACTTGACTTTCTGTTTAACTTTTAATAAGCTTGAGGCTTATAAATAAGCCCGAGGCTTATAAACCTGCACAGCACAGACCGTATTATTGACTTTCAATCTTTTCGTGTTCTTCACCGTCCACTGGATGTAGATTCCTGTTTCAACAAAGGGTCCCTGTTTAAGAGGATTCTAAGCTCCCTGCCTTTAGTGTCTTCAGTTGGCTGGATAATGAATTTCTCGTCAGCATTTTCGAGAACATGCTCTATAGCGTCCTGATAAAGCTTTTGAACGACAAGCCTTGGGCGTTTGTGATATTCAGGTAACATGCGTTGAAAGTAGTCGGCATTCGCTTTGGCTGCCTCTACGACCTTTGTTCTGTAAGCTCTGGAGTTTGCGATTGTCTTCTGCGCCTCGCCTGCAACCTGAGACCAGAGCAGCTCCTTTTGTGCTTCGATCATGCTGTCATTGTGTAAAGATGCACAAAGCTGCTGAGCAATCGGTCCAGCGGCTTCGTTGAGGGTATTCTCGGCGTACGTTCGCGCTTCACTTATTGCCTTTTGGCTTTCCTGGCTGGCCCTTATGGATGCGAGAAAAGCTTCATTTACCTGTCGCGGCCAAGTGACATCGGTAAGGTATATCGATTCAACTCTTATCCCACTTCCGATCTCGTCGAGTTTTGTCTGCACGAGCCTATGTACATGTTGTGGGATTCTGTCCTTACTCTTGATTGCTTCGTCAACAGTATAATAGACCATCGCATCCACAATCGCATCCTCAACAACGCCTTTCAAAAGCGGTGTTATGCTTTGTTGCATGACTTCAGAATATATCTGACCAGGTTTAACATCCTGCACGTAGACATTTTTGAAGAAAAGTTCAATGTCGTTTATCTGATAGGTCAACTGCCACTTTGAATGGACGATGTTGTAGTCACTTCCCTCTTGACCCCGCGTTTTATCGCTTTGCTTGTTTGGCTGGAAAAATCTCTTGTAAGAGACTTCGACATCACCCTTGTTATACGTTACTTCCACTCTGACCTTGGGGCCGCTTCTGCCGGAGGCGGAAGTCTGGCTTGACCTTTCGCTTCTTGTTAGGCAATAACCATCTCTCACAGGGTCGAGCTTCTCCGGTATGCGGGTTCTTCTATTGGGAGTCTCGCCCAGGATATCATCTCTCGTTTGGTAATACCAAAAAGAATCAATTGGCAGATTTATCTTCTGCTCTACAGGTATTTTCACAACCTCGTCGATGGGATACGGCAGAACCCAATGCGGGCCGGGACCGAGAACACGCTGCTCAGTGACACCCTGTATCTTACCGAACCGCAAAACAAGTGCCCTTTCATCCGGGCCGACTGTGCGAAAGCCGGACGCTAAAAAGGCAACGACCAGCACAATCATTATCACCTTCAGGATAACAAAACTAATCCTGAGCGCTTCGGACAATGACTTACCGGCAGCATCCAGCCCTTCGCTTGCAGTGTCTTGAGGCTTTACGGGCTGCGATTGTCCAGTTTCTTCTTGTATGTTCTCTTCGGCCATGGTTAATCGAATTACCGACTTTATTTGAGCCGAGACCAAATCGGAAGCAGAACTATTGCTTCGGTTCGAGCGATGGAATCTCTTTTAGGTACTTAAACGGTTCGGTGTCGGCAGGTATCAACAAAGTCGATCTTTTACTTAAGGTTTTTTTCAACGCTTCAAGATTTCGCAGGAAGATTGCGAACTCAGGGTCTTCTTCGAGCATCTGATAGTACTGTGCCGCCTCGGCATCGCCCTGGCCCTGTATTGCTTTTGCCCTTGCCTCGGCAGCAGCAAGCAGTTCGGTCTTTTTTGCGTCGGCATCGGTTCTTACCTTTGTGGCCTCGGCATTTCCCTGGGCGATGGTTGCCTCGGTCCTTCGATTTCTCTCGGCCTTCATTCGCTCAAAAACATCCCTGGTTACGTCTTTACTTATCTTGAGCCGCTTTATCCCAAGGGTCTTTACTTCAATGCCATACGCATCTCTTACTGGAGCTTTGAGGTCAGCAAGCATTTCAGTTTGAATTTCCTCGAAGCGTATTTTGTTCGGGTCGCTATTGACGAATTCTCCAAAGCTGTGCCGGCCTATTACTCTGTTTTGTGTGTCGTTGATTTGACTGAGCAGTTTGTTTTCTGCTTTTTGTACGGTTCCGACGGCGTTTAGGAACTGTAGCGGTTCAGCGATTCGCCAGACAACGTAGGTGTTTACGATCATGGGCACAGCTCCTTTGGTTGTAGTCTCGCCAATCTCGGCTTCAAGGACCCTCATGCGTGAGTCAAATGTGTGCACTCGCTCGATGGGGGTCGGCCATTTGAAGTACAGACCTGGCCGTGTGATCTCACGGACGGGTTTGCCGAACCTCGTTATGAAAGCTGACTCGGTTTCTCTAACCTGAAACGCAATAAGGTATATAGCCATCACTATGAGGATCAGTACGACGAGAATTGGAACAGTTATGTTCTTCATTTTTTGCTACTCTCCTCAAAGCCACCTACATCGTACAAACTCGGTGTGAGTTTCTCCTGTAAGTCGACGATAATAACCTCCCTGTCGTCCACACTGGCGGCGACGACAAATTTTCGTATGTTCTTAAGAGCCTCCTCGAAGACAACAAGTCTTTGCTCACGTTTGTAGATCTCTTTTGCCGCCTTGTATGCTTTCAACTGGCTGGCGAAACGCTCACCCGTGGCACGCGCGAGGGTAGCTCTCTCAAAAGCATAACTTTGCGACTGCCTAAGGGTCTTGAAAATGTCGCCTCTTGCTTTGGCAAAGGCAGTATCCAAGGCCTTTCCGAGCTTTTCAGCATCTTCCTGACTGCTGCCTTGTTTGGCTTGCTGATATTTTGCCGCGAGGTCATATAGCTCATCGGCTTCACGCACAGAACCGACAAGTGTGCTGAGGTTTCTGTTTGCCTCGGCGTGCGCTTCAAGAACGAGCGCCTGCCTCCTTTGTACAGCACCTATGACGGCCTGATAATCCGTAGCCACTTCAGGTGGTGGATGAATGCCTTGCAAACCCACGAAGACTATCTCGACGCCCAGACCCCGATCGTCAGCAGCCTCTTGAATTCTCTGAGTAAGGATACTTTTAGCTCTGGCCCTGCCTACTCCAAGAAGACTCTCTCTGGGAGCGCTGCTGTCTGTTCCTTGTCCATCAACCTCGACGGTTGCGCTGGCGGCAAACCTGGCAAGCTCGTGATAGCAAATGGCCTCAAGTAGTTTCGGCGGAACGCTATGATTGTACAAATAAGAGTACAGGTCCTTTATCCTGTATTGAACAGGAATATTTGCTTTAACGAGACTTACCGGAACCGCACCTTCGGTCAAATCGTCGCCGGTGTATTCACTGGCAACGAGCACACTATATTCCTCTTCATAATGCGCTTCACCCCACAGTAATTGTTTTTCGCGTATTTGCTCTCCGGTGTCTGGATCGGTCTTGGGAACGTAGCCGATACTAAGCTCCATGATTTGCTTTGTAGGATACTTGTAGGCGATATCGATAGGCCAGGGCCATTTGAAAGCTAATCCGGGACCCACGTGTCTGACCTTTTTGTCTCTAGTCAGAGGATTGCCGAAACGCTCTATGATCGCTTCCTCATTCGGGCCCACTACAACAATGCAACTGATTAAGTGCAGAGTAACAGCAGCAAAAATGATGAGAGGCACAATGGCCTTTTCGAGAAGCTTGTAGAACCACGTTTGCGAAACCTCAAAGCCAAACTGGTAATCGAGGGCGCTTGCTGCGCTTCGGAATATACCTCCCGGCTCATTTATAATACCTAAGAGCCGGCTGTCGAAGGCACTTCTGCTGTATTGGCCTTTCAACCGCGGGCGATATAGATCAAGAACGACATTCAAAGTAGTCTCGGCACCAAGAACTATTAACAAAATCGGCACCACAAAGTTGATGATGCGTACGAGCGTGGAAATCTGGAACTGCTCCAATGCCAGGCCTATCGCCAAAGCGAAGCAAAGTACCGCAATGCCCAGAGCACCGCTGCCACCGGCCCTCAATGGCTTCCACTGCGGCTGGGCTGACAATCCGGTTGCATAGCGGGAAATTAAAAAGCTGATAAACGCAATAGAAGTCATACAGATCGCACATAGAAGCGGCTGCTTTGTCTCGAGATAAGCTTGGCCAGAAACGGCTTTTAGAAGATACAAACCGACGGCTAACTGATATGCAGCGATCAGAGCTGAAAATATTGGAATAAACCACTTTTCAAGTATGTCCAGGCGGCGCTGCGCAGCTATAAAGAGAGAGGCACGCTCACCTCCTGCCTGGAATATTGTTGAATCCTTTTTCTCCTCGGCCAATCGGCCCATGTCCAGCTTTTCCTGTTCGGCTAATGCCCGCTGATGAAACTGGATTGCTAAAACAAACCAAATCAAAACTACAAAGAGAATGTAGTAGCTGATAGCGGAAATGGCGAAGAAACCGCTCCATCGGCCAAGAAAGAAGGCAAGACCGAAGAAGATCACGGTCAAGATCAAAGATGCCCATGCTATACGTTCGGGACGTTTTGCTGATGTTGTCATTATCTATTCTGCTTGAGCACGTCGAACAAAAAGTTACACATGCAGTATCTAATATATGCGTGTAAATTATTTTACAAATTACGAGTTGTGCAATATAACAATAAACGCTGTCTTAGTATAGCGATAACCGGGAAAAAATCGAGCCAAAAAGCATGGCTATGAGAGTGGCACACCACGTGATATCTGCTGAGGTAAGAAATTAAACTATGCATAAATTACTTACAATAGCGAAAAACACATTCACTGAGACACTCAGACAACCAATCTACGCCATAATTCTGACAGCAGCACTATTTCTATTCTTTATAAGTCCCTCACTGACTATGTATACAATGAGCGACGACAATAAGCTCTTACGCGAGGTAAGTTTATCTACGCTGTTTCTGACCAGCTTGTTCATTGCAATATTCTCAGCATCAGGGGCTGTGGCTGAAGAACTTGAGAACAAAACCATAACCACGGTGCTGAGCAAACCGGTCCAACGTCCGGTATTCATTCTGGCAAAATTCTTAGGTGTAGCCGGTGCGGTGTTCCTGGCACACTATATTTGCACAATTGCGCTGTTGATGTCAATTAGACATGGAGTACTCGAGACCGCCGCTGATACCCACGATTGGACTGTAATAGGTACGGCAGGAACTGTCATATTTATATCATGTTTGCTAAGTGCTTTTTTCAACTACGTTTATGACTGGAAATTCACATCAACGGCTGTAGTATTGATTGGACTTCTTGCAACGCTGGGGATAGTATTCCTTACCTTCATCGACCGGCAAATGAAGTTCAATCCGGCCAACAATGGCTTTAATATGGCGGACATCTATGGCTCGGTGTTGCTGCTTCTTGCTGTTATGGTGATTACGGCACTGGCTATAGCTCTCTCATCCAGGTTCAACATAGTAGTGACGTTGTCGGCGTGTATTGGCGTATTTCTGCTGGGGCTTATAAGTGACTACGTCTTTGGCAGATTGGCCCAGACACATTTGTGGGCCAAGATAGGTAGGTTTTTAGTGCCGAATCTGCAAATTTTCTGGATCAGTGACGCAATCTACGAAGGCAGCGAAGTTCCACTGAAATATGTTCTCATAAGCGCTTCTTACGCGCTATGCTACACAGCAGCCATTCTTGCATTAGCAGTGGCGCTTTTCCAACGCCGTCAGGTCGGCTGATTCGTCCTGCGTATTGCGTCTGAGTTTTTGCGAGATACGCTTCACGAGATACGCTTCACGAGATACGCTTCACGAGATACGCTTCACGCTTCACGAGATACGATTTTAATCACCGCTATCTCATCACAGTCCTGCTGTTTTGGACATCTTGCGCAGTCGCTCCAGACCTTCATCGGGAGAGAATCTTTTTCGACTCTGCTAAAACTTAGCTTTTCAAAGAAGCTCGGCTTCAGGGTAAGAGCAAAAACTCGCGGCACGCCCAACTGACAAGCGTGCTGAAGAGATGTGTTGACGAGGATTTTGCCAATGCCTTCGTTTGTGTTTGCCGCATCAACAGCCAGCGACTTGATCTCAGCCAGATCCGACCATACGACCTCCAACGCGCAGCACCCAACGATGTTGCCGTCGTTTTCAACGACGAAGAAGGTCTGCAGGTTCTCGTAGATATCGGCCATCGAACGAAAAAGCATTTCGTCACGTTCAGCGTAGTAACTGACAAGAGAATAGATAGCTTTGACATCGGCTATTCTGGCACTGCGAACATTCATAATCTCGCAGTATAGCGATGAAGTGTAAAATGGAAAAGTCAAAAAAATGCTGGCTCCCGCAGATGTTTAGAGGCACAAAGTTTACTCCTCGCATTGCACATCATCTCCAGAAATGCTCTGAACTGGTGATAACAATGGATTATACTTCGGCGGTGTTTCAAGTACAATTGTATTCAGTTTTATTGTCCTATCAATGCAGATGGCCATTGATTCAGAAGTTTAGAACAGCTTGGCAAGGAAATAAATACAGAGCTTCATCGCCGTTCTTTGAAAAAGGCAAATAAAGACTGGAAAAATAGCCGTCTCTCGTATATCGTATTGCGGATTTGATATAGGACAAATGACCCCCAGCAAAACTGGGACGTTAAATAATACTATGAACTGCTGATTATGAGATTCATATTAATTGACAAAGTGGTCTCGCTGGAGCCGGGCAAGAAAATAAAGGCGGTTAAGAGTGTATCGTTAGCTGAGGAATATCTGGCTGATCACTTTCCTATATTTCCTGTGCTGCCCGGCGTACTGCTGCTACAAGGACTGGTTGAGTGCGCATCCTGGCTTGTGCGAGATACAGAGAACTTTGCGCACAGTATGATATTGCTTGAGCAGGCCAGAAATGTAAAATACAAGAGCTTTTTGACGCCAGGCGGACAGATTGAATATACGGTAGAAGCTAAAGCCATAGAGGAGAATGTGAGCAGCTTTGTTGGGCAGGGCTTGTCCGAGGGGCAAGAGATTATTCAGGCAAAATTTGGATTGCGACACTTTAATCTTGCGTCGCAGGACTCTAAACTGGCGGCTGTGGATGCAAAAGTAATCGAAAACATGAAGCAACGATGGAAACTTTTGTGGCAACAATGGTAGTAACAATATATACGAAAAGGATTTGTCAGAAGCTAAGCATGCCGGAGGTAAAATGGACATAACGATAAGTCGAGAAGAGATTTTTGAAAAAGTCAAGGATGTTCTTGTGGATGCACTTGGAGTCGACGACGAGGAAATAAAGCCTGAGGCTACTCTGATGCGGGATCTGGGGGCCGAGAGTATTGACTTCTTAGACATTGTGTTTCGCCTGGAGAAAGCCTTCGAAATCAAGGTGCCACGAGAAGAGCTGTTCCCCGCTGATAATATCTTGAATAGTTCCGAGTTAGTCAGCGACGGTAAGTTGACCGAGAAGGGACTTGCCGAGCTGCGGGAAAGACTGCCACATACCGATCTTACAGCGTTTGAGAAGAATCCCGATGTCAACAAACTGGGTGATCTGTTTACCGTTGGGGCAATCGTTAATTTCATTGATAACAAGATAAACACTAACTGACGTGCAGCAAGTTGTTTCAAGAAGCTATACGGCAGGATTGCTCGTTGTGACCTGCCGTTAATTTTAACTCTAAGCTAAAATGCGCTGGATATGGATAGACAAATTCGTTGGGTTTCGCAGTGGTGAAAGTGCTGTTGCTGTCAAGAACGTGACACTTGCCGAAGAACATTTGCATGACCACTTTCCCGGCTTTCCTGTGATGCCGGAGACTTTGTGCATCGAAGCAATGGCTCAGACGGCAGGGATACTCGTTGGCGAAGCAAAAAATTTTGAGGAAAAAGTCATCCTGGCGAAGATAAAAAAAGCAGTTTTTTTTGATTACGTAAAGCCCGGGGACACAATAGAACTGCACGCTAAAATTGACTCTATTACACCCGAAGCAGCAGGCACAAGCGGAAAGATTATGCGCTCGGACAAGCTGATAGCCGAAATCGACCTTATGTTCAGTCACATAGATCAGAATCTTGCGGGTAAAAAGTTCCCCGAGGAGAATTTTGTATTCACCGGCACACTTGAGTCATTGTTGCGGGACGTTCTCCTGTCAGGCGCGAGTTCGATTAAGGAGGAAACAGAGCAGCACTGATGAATTCGGCTCGCGTTGTCATCACTGGCCTTGGAGCAATCAACCCACTCGGATTGACCGTCCATGATATGTGGGCAGGATTGTGCGCTGGCAAATGTGGTATTACTAAAATTACTTCATTTGACCCAGAGGGTTTCAGTTGTAAGCTCGCCGGCCAGGTGCCGGACTACAAAATCCGAAACCACGTACCAAGAACCCACCGCAAAGCCACTAAATTGATGTCGAGAGACATTGAATTGGCAGTCATAGCTGCGAATGAGGCCTTGGCAAGTAGCGGCCTCATTACAAAGGGAATCGATCCTGAGCAGGTCAATATAGACCCGACGCGGACCGCGATCAATCTCGGTGCAGGTCTGATAAGCTGTGATCTGGTCGAAATCGCACCGGCGGTAGCAGCGAGCATAACCGACGGAAAATTCGACATTCTCAAATGGGGTAAGGACGGCATTGAGCTGATAACGCCGTTGTGGCTGCTTAAATACTTGCCAAATATGCTCGCCTGTCATGTCGGCATTATTCACGATATTCAAGGGCCGAGTAATACGATTACCTGCGCAGAGGTGTCTGCGCATTTAGCGATAGGCGAAGCAGCAGAGATTATTGTTAGAGGAGATAGTGACATTGCACTGGCCGGTGGAGCGGAGGCAAAAGTCAATCCAATAGTTATGATTCGGCAGTGCCTGCTGAAAAGAGCTACGAGTGAAAGCAACGACGACCCAGATAGAGCCTGCAGGCCGTTTGACGCCAATGCAAAAGGCTCAGTTTTTGGTGAAGGGGCCGGAATAGTGGTACTGGAAAACTTGGACAATGCCAAAAAACGAGACGCAAAGATACTTGCCGAAGTAGCTGGTATTGGACAGAGTAACAACATCAATCCAGCCTATGAACGTCTCGAGCCGGACGGCAACGGTGTACGAATAGCCATAGAAAAGGCAATGACAGATGCGCAAATTGGCGCAGATGATCTGGACCTAATAATCCCACACGGCACAGGGATACCTGTTGACGACCTGGCCGAGGCAAAAGCTATCGAGGCAGCACTCGGTCAAAAGGCACAGGAGATACCAGTCTGGCCGATCAAGAGCATGGTGAGTAATACCGGTGCTGCAAGTGGAGCACTCGACATCATTGCTGCGGTCTGCGCGATGAAAGAAGGCAAAATTCCTGCTGCCAAAAACTGTGATAAAAAAGCTAACGACTGCAATCTGAATATAGTTACCCAGCCACAACAAAGGGACATCCGTTATGCACTATGCTGCAGCTACACGTATTGTGGGCAAACCGCTGCAATAGTGCTCAAGAGCAGTAAAGAGGAGACAACGAGCTGAATGATCAGACAGAGAGCAAATGAACGCATTGTAATAACGGGAATGGGCGTTGTTTGTCCGCTGAGTAATGACGTAGAGACATTTTGGCAGGCATTATTGTCTTGCGAAAGTGGTATTGGAAAGACCACGATCTTTGATGCGTCTACATATCCAACCACATTTGATGCTGAAGTTAAGAACTATGATGCCACAGCGTATTTGAAAAATCCTGGGCTTCACAAACACTCTAATAGAGGTTCCAGCTTTGTCATTGGGGCGACGGTTCAAGCGTGTAAGCAAGCGGGGATTGAGGTCGAAGCATCCGAACCAACCGACGGAATCGACCGAAACAGGCTGGGCATTTACCTTGGAGCCGGCGAAGGTTCTGTTGATAATGATGTTTTCTTTGCAGCGCTTGTCGAAGGATGGGACGCCCAGGAAAACAAAATGGACTGGGGCAAGTGGACCAAGATAGCTTCCAGCAGGATGGACCCAATGCACGAGCTGGAACAAGAGGCGAATATGCCGGCTGCACATATTGCGATGCTGACAGGCGCGCGCGGGCCGACACGAAACTGCCTTACCGCATGTGCCGCGAGCACTCAGGCAATTGGTGAAGCGATGACGCTTATCCGGCGAGGCGATGTAGATGCCATGATTACCGGCGGGACTCACTCAATGATACACCCTTTGGGTTTAACGGGATTCAACCGTTTGACCGCCCTATCGACCCGGAACGACAGTCCGGAGACAGCATCGAGACCATTCTCAGCAAGCAGAGACGGTTTCGTCCTGGGAGAAGGTGCTGCAATCGTTATTCTCGAATCGTTGAGCTCCGCGAAAAGAAGAGGTGTAAAAATTTTAGCTGAGGTCACCGGCTATGGTAGTAGCGCCGACGCATTCAGAGTCACCGACATGCACGAAGAAGCCAGAGGTCCTATCCAAGCGATGAATGCAGCTCTAACTGATGCAGGCATCAGCTATAAAGATATAGACTACATAAGCACACATGGCACAGGGACCGTGGAGAACGACTCGGTTGAAACAATAGCCATTAAAGCGGTATTCAAAGAAAAAGCCAAGAAGGTCCCCGCCAGCAGCATTAAAAGCATGCTGGGGCACCTGATCGCTGCAGCAGGTGCGGCTGAATTGATAACATGCGTTTTGGCTATAAGGGATAACATTGTTCCGCCAACAACGAACCTTACTGATCCGGAACCTGCACTCGATCTTGACTACGTGCCCAATAAACCAAGAAAAATGCCCGTCAATATTGTAATGAGCGAATCCTTCGGATTCGGTGGACAAAATAATGTAATAATCATAAAGCGTTTCTAATTCGAGTAGCTAATTAAACCCTCGTTTGCCTTTCGGCGACCGATTACTTTATAGATGGCTTTGCTGAATCTAGGCCACAGCGTGGCTTACACTGTGATCTTTCTTAAGGGGATACGATGTTCCTTGGACATCCCATTATCCAAGGCGTTTTTTATTGACAGAAGGGCTATTTCTTTATAGTATGCAAACGTAAAGGACGAATATCTATGATGATACGGTCCTTATGGGCCAGGGTCCGGAAAATCCATCGCTACCTCTGTGATTGTTTGGTGAGGATAGGGTTCTAAAAGAGTGATGCTTCTGCGTTTTTGATAGACAAATCCGCCGAGGCGGGCAAGCCTGGCCCTGTGATTGAGTAAACGTTTTTTGGAGTGTCTTCAATGTCAAGCAGAAAAACAGCCACAGTAATCCTATTGATGGGGCTTTTTGTGGTCAGCACATCCTTTGCCGCGAGTCTTGAAGAGAACTGGAACGATTTTCTACGTTATGCAAAAGCCAACCAACTTGATTTGGCCAAAGAGCACGCGCAGGCCCTGTTGAAGAGCAGGCCCGAGCCCATAAAGTTACTCGCTCTCGCTGCGGAAAGGGAAGAGGATTATGCGACCATTTTACAGTTCGGTGAAACCACATCCGATACGGAACTGGTAACAGTTATCAACGAAATCTTGGATATTATAGATAAGGGCAGAGTTGAGTGTTGGAATGACTTCTTGCACTACATCAAGATCGGCCGTTTTGACCTGGCAAAAGACTACGCCAAGCTTCTCATAAAAAGCGGGCCAGACCCGGTTGAGCTGCTCAGCCTTAGTCAGGATAATCCACAGGGCTATAGCATCTTGTTGAGGGTCAACGAGGCAGCACCTGATGTAGAATTAGCTACACTCAGCGGTGAAATCATTCGTATCATTGAGCTGGGCAGATTCATCAGACGCTCCGATCCAAGAATCATAGTCGAAGAGATAAAAAGACTCAGCACTACCGAGCGAGGCAAACTCACAGCCGTAAAACGCCTCCAGGATGCAGGCGAATATGCGATTCCATATATGCTCGATGCCATGGCCGACAGGTCACGCCTAAACGAGCTTCCGAACATAGTCTGGGCACTGCCTCAGATCAGTCGTTCTGCAATAAGACCACTTGTAGCCGCACTGCAGATGCAGGATGTCACACTTAAGACCGAAATAGTCAAGACCCTTGGCAAAATCGGTTATCCACAATCATTGCCATATCTGAAATATGTCGTTGAGAAAGACGCCTCGTCTGAATTGCGCAATGTGGCCAGCAATAGCATTAGCGAGATTGATAAACAGGCTTTGAACGTTCCTGCTGCTGTATTGTTCTTTAACCTCGCTGAGAAGTACTACTACCATTCTGAATCGTTAGCACCGCCTGCCGATGCTGGTTTTGGCAATATTTGGTTCTGGGATATGCAGAAGCAATGGCCGGTTCGCGAAGAGGTCGACACGAGCTATTTTTACGAACTCATGGCGATGCGATGTTGTGAATGGGCGTTAAAAACTGATGAGGGATTCGGCAGAGCAATCGGTCTATGGTTGGCTGCCTTTTTCAAGGCTGAAGCTACAGGCGTCCCTATGCCGAATTATTTTAGTCGAGGGCACGCCGATGCACTTGTTTACGCCACAACCGCAGGTCCGGAATACTTGCATCAGGCGCTGGCCAGAGCTGTAAGAGACAGAAACGCTGATGTTGCTCTTGGTGCCGTTGAGGCATTAGCCGCCACAGCAGGTGAAAGATCGCTATTCTACGCACTTGGCCCGGCACAGCCGCTATTGCAAGCTCTGTCTTTCAATGACAGACCTGTTAGGTATAGTGCCGCTATTGCTATTGCTACAGCAGGACCCAGGCAGGGCTTTGCCGAAAGCAGGCTCGTCGTTGCAAATTTGGCAGAAGCCCTCGGACAAATTTCCCTACAGACAGCAGAGGGTACCGAGCGCCTAAATGCCGAGATGGCTAACGACTA
>CAYSPM010000018.1:0-25404 GCA_964432925.1 uncultured Pirellulales bacterium
CATATTAGAGAGCAATAGAATCAAGGGCCTGATTTAATAGCCCCAGTGAAATAAAAAAGGCTGAAAAGTTAGATTTTTCTTGAATTAGGGGATTAGATATAGTATAAATGGAATATTATAGGGTATACACGCTTTTGTTGTTTCTGGCATTGATGCCCTGTGATTTAAGAGATAGTGGTCTAAACTATATCGCGGAGGCGATATGATTCCATTTCATTTAACGGCCCGCAAGGGGCTTTTCTTAAGGAAGGAGGTAGAAAATTCAATAACATCACTACTTTTTTTCTTCTACAACGGTAAGTCGAGTGAGGGAGCAAGTTTTTATGTTTGTTCTATGGAGTTACTTTGGACAAGCAGACTCAGGCTTAAAAATCCGGTTGCTTGTTAAAGGTAACTTGTGTTTTGGTGTGTGGCCAAAACACAGTGTTTTAATTCTTATTGGAGAAGGTGTATTATGTGTAAGAAAAAGATAATTCTAATCGCATTATTCCTATGTTTGGCAGGATCGATGACAGGTTTTGCTGATGTTGATGTTATTGTGTATGAGAACGATTTTGAAGACCCCTGTCAAGTCGATGCTCTTTCCGGCTGGAACTGGGGCGACAATGGGACGGTGCATAATGTCGTGTATGCGGACTATGAAGGAAATATGGTCGTTGAGCATACCGGAACGATAGACAATTCTGCAGGCACAGCAGATATCAGCACTCGATTCGGTTCAAAGTGGGGCATGGAGCTGAGCGGAAACACCAGTACCAATCCGGCAGATTACACCATCGAGTTTGATTTACGCAACTTATCCGGTGACTGGGATCCTATCGGCTTAGAATTTTTTGTTCTACCTGGTGACCAAGGTTATGGTTCCGGCATTTCGGAGTATGCTCAAGCTGATGGCTGGGTCCATGTATCAGCTAACCTGGCTGACTTATCAGTTGGTTGGTGGGCAGGACAAGCTTGGGACATGACACTTCCTGCGTGGCAAATTGAGTTAGGTGGTCCCGCGTGGCCGGGTGTCTCAGTACCCGCAGGTACGCCGGCGTGGGACCAAATCTGGTTAATGGATAATCTCAAAATTACCATGATTTCGAAGCCGGTTGGTACCGGCGCTGGTAACCTGGTGGCTTACTATCCAATGGAGAACGATGTGAACGATGCTACCGGCAACGGACACGATGGTGTTTTTATGGGTGATCCGAACGCGGGCGATCCGAACTTCGTCGAAGGATTAGTATGCAATGGGATGGCGCTGGATCTTGATGGCGTTAATGACTACGTGGATTGTGGCTATGATCCGGTCTTCGATTTCACCAGCGAGATGACGGTTTCAGCATGGGTAACAATTAGGTCGATACCCACTGCGTGGACGGCGGCTGTAGCCAAGGGTGAATACGCATGGAGACTTGGAAACGTTAACATGGATCCAAGGTTCCACTTTGGCATCACCATCTGGAACGCCCCTGATACAGCTTCGATCGATGCAACTACTGCTGTTGGTTACGATGAATGGCATCACATCGCCGGTGTATTTGATGGTGCGAACATCAATCTATATCTGGACGGTGAGCTTGACGGAAGCGCTCCTACTACTGAGCCCATAGGTGTCAATGACAAGAACGTGTTTATTGGTAACAACCCAGACGCGACAGACCGCTACTGGGATGGCCTTGTTGACGAGGTGAAGATTTTCGGCAAGGCTTTATCTAATGATGAAGTTCGTTACCTGGCAGGTTATAGATCAGTTCCTGCAGATCCTAGTGTTGATAACTTAGTGGCTTATTATCCGTTGGAGAATAATGCGGATGATGCTTCCGGCAATGAACTGCATGGTGTTTTTATGGGCGATCCGAATACGGGTGAGCCGAACTATGTCGAAGGACAGGTCGGTATGGCACTGGATCTTGATGGTGTTGACGACTACATGGATTGCGGTTACGATCCGCTCTTCGATGTTACTACCAATGAGATAACGGTATCCGCATGGGTAACTATTGGCTCGAACGCCAATCAATGGGCAGCTATCGCTGCTAAGGGTGAATACGCCTGGAGGCTAGGTAACGCGAGCTGGGATCCGAGGTTCCACTTTGGTATCACTATCTGGAGTGCTCCCGATACAGCTTCGATCGATGGAGTCACTGCGGTTGCTTATGACGAGTGGCATCACGTCGCTGGAGTATTTGATGGTGCAAACATCATGGTATACCTGGACGGCGCGCTTGACGTGAGCACTCCTACTACAGAGCCTATAGGCATCAACGACAAGAACGTATTTATCGGTGACAACCCAGATGCACCAGGGCGTTACTGGGATGGTGTGGTCGACGAGTTACAAATTTTCGACCGGGCTTTGTCTGCTGGTGAGATTCTTTACCTTACGGGTGAGAGAGCAATTGTTGATGTTGACGTTGAAAACTTCAGCTTTGAACTGCCCGGAGGAATGCATGCGGGCTTTGAAGATGTCCCCGGTTGGGACACTGATGGGCCACAACTTAATAAGGGCTTAACGGATAATTGTTGGTGGGTACCCACCGACGGGAATCTGGTCGCTTATTTAGGGCATGCTAGTGCCTCGATTTTCCAGTTAACCGACCATGTGATTGATTGCCGTGACATTTTTGAACTGAAAGTGGACGTAGCGAGTTACAGGCAAACGACTTTACAGGTGGTTCTCTATTGCGATGACGGCGGTACCAGAGTTCCGGTCGCGGTTGGTGAGGTAACTCCCACAGGCGAATTGGCAGAGTATTCTCTGCTCTTCACAGCCAGTGATGTTCCGGCATCTATTGGTAACAAGATTGGTATTGAGTTTGCCAATGTGTCTAGTCAGATTGGCCGCTGGCTTGCTTTGGATAATGTGCGCCTTTCTGTCACTCAGCAGACTGAGCCGGTAAAGCCTTAATATTAGTTTAGCACCAGTGTTCTGATTGAGGCAAACTTGAATCTGGACGGCGTTGTTTTGCATTATCACGGGGCCTATAGTGACTCACTATGGGCCCCGATTGTTTTTACGCGGTTTTCAAAGGTGTTCGAGAGTCACTTGCTTTCATCGGAGTCGGCTTCTTTGTCGCTGACCTTTTCTTTCTTCAATGGAGTGGTCCAGAGATAAATCGTATGCTCAACATGGCTATTGCCGGAAGTGACCTTTACAACTTTGTCCGGAGTTACACCTTTCATATCGAAGTCGTGTGAGACAATGCGCGAGCCGGGCTTAAGCTTCTCTAATTGGGGAATCAATCTCACATTCAGACTCGGAAGCAAATAAAGAGTGATCACATTGGCCCTGCTGAGGTCGAGTGTGAAGATGTCCTTTTGCTGGATTGTAACCAAGTCTTCGACATTGTTCTTTTGTACATTTTCCAGCGACTCTTTTACCCGCTGGGGATCTATATCGTAGCCGATGGCTTTGCAGCCGTACTTTTTTGCCGCCGCCACCACGATCCGCCCGTCGCCGCAGCCCAGGTCGTAGAGTAAATCATCCTTTTTGACTTTTGCCAGTTCGAGCATTTTATCCACAACATTATGCGGCGTAGGAACATAGATGACGTCCGGACGATGGATTTCCTTTAGTTCATTTATTAGCTTTTTACCTTTAGTTCGCAGTTGCTCTCTGACGAGGGTGCCGGATCGGCTTATGTCATCTGGTGACCAGCCGCCGGTAGCGCTTGCGCCGGGCTCAAGCGCCGCTGATGTTTCATTCAGGTCCGCCACAGACCAGTTGCACCAGCTCAGTGAATTCTTGTCCATGAAATCGAACCATTTTCCCGTTTCTTCGTAATCCAATTTTCCATCCCCGGTGGCCTCGCTGGTACCCCATTCGGTTACCATCAGTGCTATGCCATTATCCAGCGCGGCCTTTGCTTTTTCGCGCAGAGATTGCTTCTGTGTAGCTGCGTAAAAGTGCAGGCTATACGCGATGTTGTCGAACTTTAGCGGGTCCTGTGCCGCCTTATCGACATCCTGGGACCATGTCTGCGTGCCGCATACGATGATGTTGTCGGGGTCGTGAGCACGTATTTTGGGGATAAGGGCTTGATGGTATGGTTTGATAACGGTGCTCCAGTCGTGTCCATTGAGCGGCTCGTTCCACAGTTCATAGATAACGTTGGGATACTTTCCGTATGTCTTTGCCATTTCCTCGAAAAACGCCTGGGACTGCCGAATGTTTCTATACGCATTGTGGTCGTGCCAATCAATGATAACATAAATTCCCAAGTCGATAGCAGCTTGAACGACGGTCTTGATTTTTTGTTTTTCTCTTTCGGGATTTGTTAGATAACCGCCGGCTTCGACGGCCATTGAGGCCCTTACGATAGTACAGTGCCAGTCATCGCGCAGCCATTTGACGATATCGCCATTATAGAATTGCCCTTTCCTTTGGCTCCAATAGAGCGCCATGCCGCGTAGAATGACGGTATCCCCGTTCTTATCTACTATGCGATTTCCCTCGACGCTGAGCTGGCCGTATTTCTCAACAATGCTTTGCTGCGCAAAGCTTGAACAGACCAAAAACAAACAGATAGATAAAATCGCAGCAATGCTAAAAGAAACGGGCTTTCTAAAAACGCCTAAACGAATATCTTTGTCTTCCATCATATTAGACCTCTACTTGTGACATTTGATTATTAGCGGATTAACCACACCTTCCTTACCTACTGCGAAGGGCAGGATGCTCAGGCAATGTATATTAGCGATAGATTGCTGTCGATAGTAGACTTCATTGGGTAGTGGGTCAGTTTGATTCTTTTTCCTCAAGCAATTTTACAATATCTTCTAATTCCAAAATATGGTCGCTTATTCCTATTTACATAGCTGGCGTTACTCTTAAAGCTTTATGAATCCAGCAAAAGTTATAGTGCAAAAAATGTAGTGTAACTGCCCAATGTAAATTCTCAACCTTTTTGCTAAATCCATTAGTAAGCCTTGTAAAACGCCGCATCTGCATACGCATAGTTAAGTTTTACCGTTCAACATAAGAAGTTGATACATATTTTGGATTTGGCTTGCCATTGATAACAGCTAATTGACAACCAACTATTTTGCTTGGGCTATAATGCTGCTCCGGCTCTTTCTTATCCTGTCCATACATTTTTATTAAAGTCGCATAATCAACTTCGCCACCGAAAGCATCTTCTACAGCAATCAAATGGGCTCTGTGCCCATCACTGGTAAGTTGAACACGATGTTTAAGTCTCTTGGCTAAATCACACATGAACATACTTGCCCAATCAGCATCACGTTTGCCAACAAGCCACGCAGGGATAAGTTTAGTATCAGGGTCGAGTGCTACCTAAGTCCATACATCACCGTAGCCAAATTTATTTTGATACTTTTCGGGGACATTCTTTTGTTTAGCGTAGCAAAATGACCAAATTTCATCCACCTGAATACGCTTACAGGGCAGATTGACCATAATTTTATCTTGGTATTGCTCACAGACCCTACCAACTCACGTAATAATTTGGTTACGGTATTTTCGGCTGCGCCTGTCATTCGGACGGTTGAACGAATAGAATTGCTCTCAACTAAGGCTGATAAGATTTGAACCCGCTTTTTTATGGCCAGTTGATTCATACTGGCCGTTATGCTTGAGTGGTCAAGCAAAGACAAGAAGTTTTTAAAATTCTTGATTACTTTGTTGAGAACGTGACTTTCGTCAAGTTTTGCTGCATCGCTTTCACTTTGGCCGTAATTTTCCCTTTGTTGAATGGGGCGTCGTGTATTTGGGGGTCATCATCCAAAAGATACATTATTTGAGCATCATCTCCTACATAGTTGTCAATGTCATCGCCGACCCATTGAACGCAAAATGCTACACGGTTAACAATATCCTTGCAGGCCAGAGGGATTACACCAATCTTATTGTCTCTCGGAAACAGATATTTAGCTATCGTTCTGGCGTACGGGCTGCCGTGCCCAATGAAGCTGCTATATTTGATTTTTTGGCCATAGCCGGGAAATCCTATTTCGTATAGAACAGCTTTGCCTTTATTAAGGTTTGACAATCCCCCTAACATGAAATGGAGAGACGGCTGTTGCAGTTTCGGAGCATATCGCTCTTCAGTCGTTTCTACAAGATTCTCTGCAACTATTTTTATCGAAAGCAGGGAATTGATTTTACCATCAGATATGTTCTCACGGAGGGTTTTCTCGAACATCTCGACAAAATCTTCAATAACACCTACAGCGCCAGCACTTGCAAATATAATAGGTAACTATGGGCCTATATCAAATTTTCTCACTTTCTGTTCGTAATCAGTTTCGCCCCCTCTTATGACTTTGGTATCTGCGCCCAAGACTATGCCATTTTGCCCGCGCACCCCAGCAACCAAAGTATATTTGCCCAAAATCTCTTCGGTTACCATTTTCCTGCGGACCCATTTATTATAGCGTTCCTCGTGCACCTTGTTGAATTCCTGTAGCAACTTGACTTCTTCTGGCAATATCGCCTCTTCAGTTATCCGCGCGTCCTTCTTACCGTTTATCTTCTTTTTCTTTGCCACAATAATCTTTCCTTGTAAAAACTATTCACTTTGTTTAGCCCAACGGATTTTAGCTGCTTTTCGTGCAATCATACTACGTTGCCGAGCTGAGAGCTTTGTAGCTCGTGCCTTGCCACCCTTTAATCCACCAAGTCGCCCTAAAACCACAGCAGCAGGATTTTTCCCTTCTTCAGCGGCCTTGTCAAGTAAATCTTCTGTTGTGGCCTTATCTACGAGGGATTTAGCCAGCAAGTTCAAATCACGGGGGTTTTTCCTTGACCGCTTAGGCATACTTAAATAATATATCGTCCATTAGTAAATTGCAACTTTAATTTATTATGGAGCTCATGAACAGGGGCAATGGAGGCCCTAATCAGCCATCCTGCCCTATAAATCAACCATTTTTCAATAAGGAATATGCCACGATATATGAAAAAATATGGCCTCAGACATAGACATTTTGTTCCTTCAATCTGGGCATAAAGCCCAAGAAAGGAGATGGTGCTATATGGCTACTCAAACAAAATGTAGACCTTAACGAGTTGGTAAGCCTGGGCGCAAGACCATCAGAGTAAAGCAACATAAGCGGTCCACGCCCAAACCAATCCACAGAAAATGTGGATAATTTCAAGTCTGAGGCCATACTCTCTACACTATTCTACAGATAAACCACTTTCGCAAGAGTTGATATTTTAAGCAACCATCTTAACTTGTCAAATAGCTTATTCTCAAGTCTATATTTGTCAAACTGACCCACTACCCTTCATTGCGGTTGTGTAGGGTGGGGCTTGCCCCACCAAAATTATCTACGTACAGTGGCGTTGCGGACCCGGATTTCTCCACTCCGTTCGCTCCGCTCACTACGGTCGAAATGACATCTTTTCTACAAAGCGTACGGTCATAATTAGTCCAGGATACACCTCAAGCTTGAATTTGGCCTTCCTATCGGTCCTTACCTTTTGATTTGACTACTTCAAATTCCGATTTTAATCCTGATTGCGAATCGCCACCGACCCACAGGTGAAATTTGCCAGGCTCGACAACATATTTCATATCACTATTGTGAAATCCGAGTTCTGTGCTGGGTAAATTGAATGTCACCGTCTTTTTTTCTTTCGGTTTTAGGCGGATCCTCTGAAAACCTTTTAGCTCCTTGACGGGTCGGGTTAAACTGGCCACCAGGTCCCGCACATATAATTGGACAATTTCTTCGGCTTCCATCTGCCCAGTGTTTGTTAGATCGACCGATACCTTGATGTTTTCGCCCAATTCAATACGGTGTGAAGAAAGCTGTAAATTCGAGTATTCAAACTTTGTATACGACAGGCCGTATCCAAATGGAAAGAGCGGCAAATACCCGATGTCCAGATAACGAGCGGCGTCGCCTGGGGCGCTCTGATAAGCGCGAACGGGGATTTCATCTATCATCATTAGCTTGCGTGTATGCGGGGGCCTGCCCGTGTTCTTGTGAGCGTAGTAAATCGGGATTTGTCCGACTGCTTTTGGAAATGTAACAGGCAGTTTTCCCGATGGTGATTGGAGGCCGAAAATCAAATCAGTTAGTGCCGGTCCGCACATAGTGCCTGGATGCCAGGCGTAAAGAACCGCCTTTACTTTTTCAGATATTTCACCGATGGTCAAAGGCCTACCTGCCAGAATAACCAAAACGACGGGCTTTTTAGTCTCAGCTATTTCAGTTATGAGTTCATTTTGCGCACCGGGCAAGTCCAGAAATGCCCGGCAGTGTCCCTCGCCGGAAAGTATTGCTTCCTCGCCAGCGAATATCAGCACTACATCAGATTTCTTTGCCTGCTCGACGGCCTTTGCAAAACCATCTTTATCCCGGCTGCGGGAATAAGGTAAGCCTGCTGCGAAGTTTATTTCAGTAGTGTCACCAAGTAGATTCTTTATGGCGGTAAGCGGTGTCACCGTATCTTCTATTTTCCCATCTCTATTCCATGTGCCCAAGACTTCATAAGGGTCATCGGACATCGGCCCAATCACGGCGATTGACTTGACCTCTTTTGATAACGGCAGTAGTCCGTCTTCGTTCTTCAAAAGGACTACACTCTTCAAAGCAACAGTTTTAGCCAATTTGAGCGCAGCTTCGCTGGGCTTTGTTGATTGCTTAGCAGAATACGGTGATGGTTTCTCAAACAGGCCGAGTTGAAATTTTATTCGTAGGATTCTTCTGACTGCATCGTCCACAAGCTTTTGGGGGACGATGCCTTTTTTCACCAACTCTTCAATGTGGTCGGCGTAAGCGGAGCTTTGCATTTCCATATCAACGCCGGCAGTGATCGACTTATAGGCGACATCTTTCAAATCCGAACAGAAACCGTGTTCTATCATTTCCTCCATCGAAGCCCAATCGCTGACGACAAAGCCTTGAAACCCCCATTCCTGACGCAGGATTTGCCGAAGGATAAATGGGTTGCCCGATGATGGTACGCCGTTGATTTCGTTGAATGAAGTCATAATCGTTGCAACGCCCGCCTGCACAGCAGATTTGAAAGGCGGCAAATATACATCTCGCAACAGACCCTGCGGAATGTTAGCTGTATCGTAATCTCGCCCACCTTCGCCTGCGCCATAGCCAACAAAGTGCTTTGCGCAGGCTGCGATTGTGTTTGGTGCTGAAAGGTCGTCTCCCTGAAAGCCATGCACCATCGCAGCAGCCATGACACTGGCCAAATATGGGTCTTCACCAAAACCTTCTGCAATACGCCCCCATCTTGGATCGCGTGCGATGTCCATCATGGGTGCAAACGTCAAGTGAAATCCAGCCGATGTTGCCTCTTTGGCGGCGAGCCGAGCGCATTGCTTGACAAGTTCGGCGTCCCAGGTAGCAGCCTGGCCCAGTGGAACAGGAAAGATGGTACGAAATCCGTGAATGACATCCCTGGCCATTATCAGGGGAATTCCTAACCGGCTTTGCTCAACGGCGATGCGCTGAATTTCAAGGGAAGTTTGGGGATTAACCTCGTTTAGCATGGAGCCGATCCTGCCTTCTCTGAGCCGCTGTTTCAGCTCGTCAGGTATCTTTCCGCCGAAAGCGTTAATCTGGACCATCTGGCCGATCTTTTCTGGCAAGGTCATCTTTGTTAGAAGAGTCTCAACCTGTTCCTTGATGTTGTTGTCTGTAGCTATAGCGCTACAACAGAAGCACAAAAGAACAATTAACAAGAAGTAGCGAGGCGGCATTAAAAGACCAATTGATTTGACTGGCAGCATTTGTATTCTCCTTAATTAGACCCGTGAAAGGCTAAGCCTTAAAATTTCAATAGTACAGCCGAATCTTTTACACAGCTACTCAAATTTATTACTAATCGCAAATACAATAGCTCTAAACAAAAGGCACCTGGTGGTCGGTGATATCGGGCAGATGTGTTAATGAGCTTGTTTTTCATTCTAAAGTATTGGACGAAATAAACCTGTTGGTTAGAATAGCAGCAACCCGTTGACATATTGGCTGAGTAGATTCCTGCATAAAAAATGATAAAAAACGAGAAACATAAAATAACAACGTCATTCCCGCGAAGGCGGGAATCCAGTCATTTTAATAGCGTCTTCTGGACCCCCTGCTTGCGCAGGAGTGACAAATCGAAACAATTTCTATGAACTTTAATTTTACTGGTATCAATAAACGACAAATTATAATTTGTAGAATATCTATTTAAGGAGATTAGCGATGCGAAAGATAGTAATTCTGCTGGTTCTGGTTTTGCCGGTCTCTGTTTTGGCTCAAAAATTTGAAGGATTGGCGCTGACGCCACCTATGGGCTGGAATAGCTGGAATACTTTCCAAACGAACATAAATGAGAAGCTTATCAAAGAAACAGCAGAGGCATTGATAGCAAGCGGTATGCAGGAGGCGGGATATAACTACATCGTGCTCGACGACGGCTGGGAGGCAAGGACACGAGACGAACAAGGCAACCTTGTCTGGGATCCAAAGAAATTCCCCAGCGGGATGAAGGCGCTGGGCGATTACCTTCACGAGAAGGGATTCAAATTCGGAATTCATAACTGCGCGGGGACAAAGACGTGCGCGGGCTATCCCGGCGGACGAGGACATGAGTATCAAGATGCAAGAGCTTATGCCTCCTGGGGCGTGGACTATATCAAGTACGACTGGTGTAACCATGGCACAGCCAATGCTGAAGAGACATTCAAAACTATGCGCGACGCACTGTATGCAGCGGGCAGGCCGATCGTCTTAAGTATATGCGAGTGGGGTAATAACAAACCCTGGCTCTGGGGCAAAGATGTCGGCCATCTCTGGAGGACGACGGGCGATATTACAGATTGCTATGACTGTCAGGAGGTATATTCTTTGGGTTGGAAGCCTATTCTGGACAGCCAGGTTGGGCTGGAAAATTACGCTGGGCCCGACCACTGGAACGACCCAGATATGCTGGAGGTGGGTAACGAAGGCCTGACACTCGCAGAATCCAGGGCACATTTCAGCCTGTGGTGTATGCTAGCGGCGCCATTGATGGCGGGCAACGATGTCAGGAAAATGTCCGATGAGGTTCGTGACATCCTTACAAACAAAGAAGTGATCGCGATAGACCAGGACCCGCTGGGAAAACAGGGATATCAATTCATGGACCATCCGGGTAAAGAAATTTGGGCAAAGCAGCTATCAGATGGTAAATGGGCTGTGTGCATTTTAAATAGCGGCGAAGATACACTTAAAGTCAGGTTGAACTGGTCGCACCTTTCTTTCCTAAAAGGCAGATATGAGATTCGCGACTTATGGAAGAAAGAAGATATTGGCACAACAAGGGAAAATTATACCGGCGAAATTGCATCGCATGATGTACTTTTATTCAAATTGAGTCCGGTTGTGGGTAACAGGTAATTGGTTATTGGTAAATGGTAGCTGTTAATATGTCAGGCCGAAACCGTATTCGAAAAGCGTATCGTCATCGCCAACGTTGATCGGGATATGGTCCATCGAGCGAGGCCAACTAAAGGAGAGCTTTCCGGTCGGTCTGTAATCGCCAAAGAGCACGTCCGCGACGCCTTGAACTTCGGTGCCCGGCAGCCAGGCGGCGATGAAGGCATCGGCATAATCTATAACGTCACTAATAATCATCGGACGACCGGAAATCAAAACCACGACTACCGGAATACCAATTGATTTCATATTGTCGAATGCTTCGACATCCTCCTGCGTGAGCGAAAGATCGATGCGATCCCCAGTTCCCTCAACATAGGGCCTTTCACCAATCACCAAGATGCCGACGTCGGCTCCGTATGCTCCTGTGCCATCCTGCGAGAAAGTTACCCTCGTAACTTTAGAAACCGTGTTCTTAATAGATTCAAGAATCGTCGTACCAGCTTCAGTGACATTGCCGCTTCGGCCCTGCCAGGAAATGGTCCAGCCGCCACACTGGTTTCCGAGGTCGTCGGCGTTCTTCCCGGCAACGTGAATGCGGGCTAGATTTTTTGCGAGCGGCAGAATCTTGCTATCGTTTTTAAGCAGAACCACAGACTGGCGTACCGCTTCGCGCGCAATCTGCCGGCGCTCATCCGAGCCGAATTTTTTGTGCAGGTTTCTGTCGGCCAGGTGAGAGCGATTTTTATCCATCAAGCCCATAGCAAACTTGACACGGAGTATGCGTGTCACGGCATCATCGATACGTGACATCGGCACTTTGCCCTGTTCTACCAGTTCCTTCAGGTACGTAGAGAATATCTTGTATTTAATAGGAACCATACCCATGTCGATGCCGGCATTGATAGCTTTGGCTATGGCGGTTTTGTAATCGCGATCGAGCTGGTCAATAGCGCAATAGTCAGAAATGAGAAAGCCCTCGAATCCAAGCTCGTTTTTAAGAATATCAGTGAGCAAATATTTGTGGCCTGAACACTTCCGTCCGTTCCAACTGCTAAAGGAGGGCATAATTGAGCCAACGCCAGCACGGACAGCCGATATGTAGGGTTGCAGGTGTATCCGTCGCAGAGTCTGCTCATCGAGTTGTGTGTTGCCTTGGTCCAGCAGTATGCGTGGACCACGGCGCAAGCCTGGCCATCTGCTTCTCAGGACGATTGCGGTTGTGCCGCCGTCGCCCACATAGTGCTTGGCGCAGGCGAGGACGGAAAGCGGGTCGCTTAGGCTTGGGCCTTGCAGGCCGCGGATTGCCGCCGCGCCGAGGGTCTTTACGAGGTTAGGCTCTTCGGAGAAGCCTTCATAAGTCCTGCCCCAGCGTTCGTCTCTAGGAACCGTCACGCAGGGTGCAAAAGTCCAGTTAATGCCGGTAGCGCGGACTTCCTCGGCGGTGATACGCGCGACCTGTTCGACGAGGGCAGGATTCCGTGTACAGCCAAGACCAATGTTGTGCGGGAAAATCACAGCACCGAGTACGTTATTGTGGCCATGCACAGCATCAATGCCATATAGAATTGGAATACCCAGGCGGGTCTTGAGCGCGTGCTGCTGACATTGGTCGTACAGGTCTGTCCAGGCCTTTAGGCTGTTGCCCTGCTTGGGGTCAGAGTTGCCGCCGCTCAGTACCGAGCCGATAAAGTACTTCTCAATGTCGGCAAAGTCCGTAAGATGCTCCTGGTCAGCCTGAATCATCTGGCCAATCTTCTCCTCTAACGTCATCTTCGAGAGAAGTTTCTTGACCTGTGGGTCGTAAGAGGAAAGCGGCTTCGGTTCCGATGCTATGGTGGTAGTCTGACAGGATATCAGAAGGATACTCAGGCACAGCGCGCTGCACAGCGTCGTCACCCGACAGAAAGAGGAAAGCAGGTTCAACATTACACGACTCCTTTATTGATTGGTAACTGGTTTCTAAGGGACTGGCGACCATTTAACCAACTATGCAAACCGCTAAAATTGAATGCTTTGTTGTTCGCCTTTGTAAAGAATGACCTTGTCTGGCTTATCGGTGATTTCTACGCTTGTTCCATGGTCTTTTTTCACTATGACGATATGAAAATGGCGCTGCTTGAGCATGCCGGGGAATTCACCTTTTCGCTCGCCTACAGTTAGTTGTCGTTTGGCCTCGTCCCAGTTAAAAGTAATCGTTGAGTACATGCCTTTTTCATAATTGTAATTATCGTTTTCATCTTCATATAGCGTGAAACTTCCGTCGGCACTGGGATAAATGCGCAATTCGATCGGCTCTGCCGGCTTTTCAGTGGAGTATTGAAGGAACGGCCCCATCGGAATAATAGAGCCTGCCTTAATCAACAGAGGAATCTTTTCGATAGGAGCGTCGGCAGTGATTGTCTTTGCGCCAGCGATAGTTTGACCTGTCCAGAAGTCGATCCAGTCGGTCCCCGCGGGAAGATAGACGGGTCTGGTCTTTTCTTTTTCCTCGACGACTTTTTCTTTTGCGTGGATTTGAGGTGTTTTCCAGAAGAGCTTTGCCCGAAAGGCGCCTGCGGCTGAATTTGAGGTCTCGAATTTAAAGTCGTATTCTTTGCCGGCTTCCAGTTCCACCGGGACGGTATAAAATTCTACAGACCAGTAATTACAGGCCAGCTCTTTGCCGTCCAGATAGACTCGTTTGGGTCCGAAGCTCTTCATGTGGAATCGATGTTGTCCTGTTTGGGTGGGGATGAGTTTGCCCTCCCAGCGGATAGAGAATGTAGGGTCGGTAATATAATCGGGCCAGCCGGTATACCAGAAAAGATTTATGTTGGGTTCGACCTGCTGGTGACATAATTGTTTGAACTCTGCGTCGTCATAGTATTTGGCGACCAGGCCGGGCTTACCGTCTTTTGTTTTGAAGTGCTCTGGTGTTATCAAGATGCTGTCCTCAGGCGGGCGATGGTACATATACTCGGTCACGGGACAGACCATAATCGCAGGGCCGAATATAAATTGGTCATCGATAGAATAGGTCTTTTTGTCGTCTGTAAAATCCATGGGCAGGCCTCGCATGATTGTATAGCCATTGTTGGTGACCTGCCAGGCGAGTGAATAAATATAAGGCAATAAGCGATAGCGCAAATTGTCAAACTTGACCATCGGTTCAACAAATTCGTCGAACTCCCAAATTTCGCGTGGAGTCTCGGAGCCGTGAGAACGAAAGATTGGGCTGAACGTGCCGAACTGAAACATACGGGCGTAAAACTCCTGGTAAGCTGGGTCTTTACCGCCGTTGGAGAAGACGCCTTCATAACTTCCAATGACAAAGGCGCCGATATCGAACGTCCAATACGGAATGCCGGACATACTGTGATTAATGCCTGCGGCGATTTGCTTCTTGTAAATGTCCCAATTGGCTCCGATGTCGCCGGACCATGTAGTGACCGCATTTCGCTGCTGGCCTGCGAAGGTCGAACGCGTCAGGATGTAGGCACGCCTCTGTTCGGATTCTTTGCGCAGGTTTTTATACAAACTCTCGGTCATAGAAAGCGAATAGGCATTTAGATACCTGGCCCAGGAGCCGAGATGATTAGAGCCGATTCTTTTCATCTCATAATCGGTAGCTTCTTTTGTAAGGGCATTGACGACATCGGGCTCGGTTGAGTCGATCCACCAGCCGTCGATGCCTGTGGAATACAAACCTTTCTTCAGGTGGTCCCAGTACAACTGGTTGGCGGCTGGGTTGAATGCGTCGTAATACTTGAAACCTGCCCAGCCAAATTTGTCATAAAGAAAACCTTTTTCGTCCATTTTTTTGAAGATGGGGGTATTGGGCCCAAGACCAGGCCAGATGGAAATCATAACGTGAAAGTTCATATCGTGCAGGGTCTCGACCATTTCTTTGGGTTTTGGAAACTTTCTTTCGTCGAAGAACATCTGGCTCCAATTCTCTCTGGGGCCCCAATAATTCCAGTCCTGGATGATATTGTCGATGGGGATTTCGCGCTGGCGATACTGCCGGGCGATGCTTAGCAATTCCTCGCGATTTGCGTAGTGTTCCTTGCTCTGCCAGTATCCGTAGGCCCATCTGCCGTACATAGGGGCGGCTCCCGTGAGATCTCTATATCCGGCGATGACCTCGTCCATGTTTCGGCCGTAGATGAAATAATAATCAATGTTGTTGCCTACGTCGGACCATAACGATGCTTTTTCCTTGTCATCTTCAAAAATGGTTTTGGAATAATTGTCCCAGAGGATGCCGTAGCCCTGGGTGGAAATCAGAAACGGGGTGACCGCATCGGTGTTGGACTGCACTAGTGTTACTGAATGGCCTCGATAGTTCATATAGCCATGCTGATGCTGACCGAGGCCGTAGATGCCTTCGTCCGGCGTAAGCTGAAAATTCTGTTGAACGCTAAATGCCTTTTTCTCATATTCGATTTCAATGGGTGTGATGAGGGCTTTTCCATACTCTTTGAGAATGTTTTTGTTGCTACGGTCGAGATAGTGAATCGCGCCGTCACCTTTGGAAACGCGCAGATGAATCGTGCCGGAATTTAGGGTAACTGTTTCGGGGTTTTCCTGAATTTTAATGTCCAAATTCGGCAGTTTGTTTTGAATTACAGCCAGGCTCTTTTTTTTGCCGATCCCGTCGGGAAGCCATTTAACCACGCGAACGACATTTTCTGCGTAAAACTGAATCCTAGTATTCGATTCTTCGGCTTTTAATTCGATACCGTTTTGAATTTGTTTAACCGTTATTTGAGCCGAGGCATATTGAAAACTAACCGATGCAGCAATCAAGCTGAAAAGAAAGATATTTCGAATCTTCATTTTCTACCTCATTTTTACCAATTTGGGATAGTTAGCTTTAATCCATTTTTCGACATTCCGCCTTAGTTGTCTGGCTAGTTCTATCATCTCATCGGCCTCTTAATCACTTATGAATCCGGCTCGCTCGTAGCCGCCGATGTTGCGTTTTTTGCGAAATTGGTCGAATTCTGTGATTAGCCTTGTATCTGCTCCTATTGTATGTGTTAATGACTGAATTACGCGATAATGATGTGAATCGCGCGCGGCCCGATATCCTGCTGCGGCCAGTGCAGCGGTTGCCAATTGCAAAGCTGCATTGTATGCGATGTTCATGCGCCAATCGGGGCTCAGATCGGACGACTGGCAATCAGATAGGTCGCGGTCAGCTACGCCTAATAAATCCGCTATTTCATGCGGGCTTGTTTCATGTTTGGTGACCCAACCGGCGCTGAGCCAGTTCTGCAAGCTCATACTCGTCTCCGATCAAAAAAATCTTTGGTTCCTTTAGAACGCTATTTACGAAATGGTGCTCAGATAAAGTCTTCTGCCTAAACTCATCAAGGGGATAGACAGTCGGATTAATTTCACGGCCGAGCTTATGTTGGGCTTTGCTTATAGCATTAACGACCTCACCAAATTTGGTTGAACCTATCACCATCAAGTCCACATCACTTTGACTTTTAATCGACCCTGTTGCCATGCTCCCGTAAATGAAAGCAATCTTGATCTTTTTTGATAATGGTTTGAAAGCATCTCGCAAAACATCTGCTAAACCCGCAGTTTTCCTTACAAGACCTTCTAATTCAGAAAAGACAGGGCATTTAGGATTGACCTGGTAATATTTTTGGCGTCCTTCGATTTGGCAGGTTAAAATCCCCATTTTCTCCAACCTGGCAAGCTCTCTGCTGATATTTGTTGAGTCATCCTCTAACAAGCCTTTGAGTTGTCTGACAAAGTACCGCTCGTCAGGATGCAAAAAAAGCCAGCTAAGCACCTTCGCCCTCAACTTGGAGCCTAATAATTTAGCAAGCATTGGAAATTCTCCATGTAGTATTATTTACTACACTTGGAGTAAATTTTACTGCAAAACTGCGGGCCGTCAAGACTCATTCTCTCAATATTTCTGCTTTTCTCAAGCATGTTTCGACAAAATCAATGCCTACTCATAGGGTGTAATGCTAAGCCATGTCACTTAGTAGGGCCAGTCTTCTTGTCAGAACAAGTAATCTATGCAGTGCGAAATTAGCTGGATGTGGAAGTGTTACCGTCAGTGCCTCAACTTTCATCTTTATAGTGTCATGAGCGAGAAAATCCATAAATCTCAACGGCTGAGCATTAAGACCTAATTGCCGCAAGAGATAGGGTTTTTCAGACCCTCTGCCTTTTTCAAATAGGGGGTCTTATTCCACTTATTATGAAAGGCGTATTTGTAGTTAGGTGGATTAAAGTTGATCCTGTGCAACTCGCGACGTAGCACAAGTTAGTGTCTTGTAAACTTGTCGAACACCGTGATAACTGGCAGGGCATTGCCGTCATTATCGAACATGCCTCTGCTTCGAAGACCACCCATGACAGCCGGCTCCCACCAAAAGATACCCTTACCTTTATTGTTGGGTGTGTTCAGGACGACGCGGTTGACTTCTTCGAGAAATTCTTTCTGACCTTCGGGTGTCTCTGGGAATGGGGCGAGTTTATTTCTGTATTCTGAGGGCCTCCAGTTATAGGCTACCTCCACGAGGATGATGTCTTTGTCGTATTCGTTAGCCATGAAGATCATATTTTCGCGCAAATCCAGCAGTGAGCCGTGCCACCAAGGATAGTATGACTGCCCAATGACATCGTAATCGATATTATAAGAATGCCATTTGTCGAAGAACGCCTTTGTTTTGGCCTTATCGGCTCCACGGTCGATATGGATCCTGATCAGAGGGCGTTGGGCACTGCCTCGGCCAGCATCTACGCCGTTGATCCCGGCCTCCAGCAACTCTGCGAAGTTATCCCAATTGCCCGGGAGTTTGCCATCGGGCCAAAGCATACCGTTGATGACTTCATTGCCTACCTGAACCATATCCGGCAGCACGTTGGCGTCACGGAAAGCAGCGATCGTGTCCCGCGTGTATTCCTACACCGCCTGCACCAGCTCCTCGTGCGACATGTCCTGCTAGGCCTCAGGTGTGTACTGTTTGCCCGGATCGGCCCACGTATCGGAGTAATGGTAGTTCAGCAAAAACTTAAAGCCGAGCTTTTTTGCGTCTTGAGCAAGGGCGATGGTATACTTGAGATTATTCGGCAAGCGCGTGGGCGTATGGAACAATCGCAAGCGAATCCAGTTGTAGCCGTGATCCTTGAAAATATGCAGGCCAAGTTTGGGCTCGTTGTTGTCCTTAAAGATGGTTCTGTTGTCCTCAGCTTGCTTGAGGAAGGAAAGATCGGCACCGATGGCGTAATCGTGGGCATACACCAATCGTGGGATACACAGTTGCATCGCTAATAAAACAGTCGCTAACAGGCAAATCTTTTGATGCCCTTTCTTTATTTTCATGTCTTCACTACTCCTTTCACTATTCACTCGAACAGTAACAATAATATCGACCTCCTTATTCACCTGGGGCGAGTAGGTACTTGCTCCTTAAACAAGGGATTTGCGATACTCGCCGGTCAAAAGGTTGCTTGCCTAAGGCGGTTTTAATCGAGTCCAGGGCTTTACCCTGGCTGGCTTACCCTCGAACTTTTTAGACAGGATTGCCATTTGGCCTCCTATGAATACATAGTGCAACTTGTTTGTCTTGCAATTTTCGACCTGCAGGTTGCGCTCCTACGATCGGGGCGATCTATACGGTTGTACCGAAGCAAATGATTAATGCCGTAAGTTTGCCCGAATAAGTTACATTTCTTGCAGATATAGCTTCGTCTTCTTTCTCTGTATGAGTTGAAGGCTTCTCAAGCAATTGCTGCGAAAAAGGGACTCCTGTTGACCTTCTCATCGATTACTTGGTCATTCGCTCTACCCTAAAGCCATTCAGCCAAATGTCACCGGAGCTATCTCTGCCCTCTCGATATCTTTCAGTTCGAAAAAGATATCCACTTTACCATTCGGCGTCTTCACCTCCACTGCGTTAACCGCACGAGTCCAGCAAGCTATGATTACCGAACAACATAGCCAGGCTGCTTTCTGGATTCTCACTATTCTCATTTGCAATTGTCTCCAATGCTGTTCAATGGTTGACTTGGTCTGCGAGTCAAGCTGGCAGGGCTTAACGTATGCGTAACTGACCATCCAACAGATAACGCTCATCGGGTGACGTCGGGAAACTCACGACTTTCCCGCCATACCGCACCTTGCACACCGTGCCGGCGATACTGCGGACAACAGCTCCGGTTAATCTACCGCCTTTCCACGCCAGGTCCACTTCGAACCCGCCACGGGCGCGCAGGCCTTTTATCGAGCCGTTTGGCCAAGCTTTCGGCAGCGCAGGCAGCAACTCAACCACCCCACTGTAACTGGCCAGCAGCATTTCCGCGATACCCGAGGTACCACCGAAGTTGCCGTCGATCTGAAAAGGTGGGTGCGCGTCAAACATATTCGGGTAGGTGCGATCGGGACGCAACAACATTGTAAGAATCTTGTAAGCGTGCTCAGCGTCTTGCAATCGTGCCCAGAGATTCAGACGCCAGCCAATGCCCCAGCCCGTGGCTTCGTCGCCGCGAATCTCCAGGGATTTGCGCACCGCTGCGGCAAGCTCCGGTGTGTCATGCACATTGATCTGGTCACTTGGATACAGGGCATACAAATGTGACACATGGCGGTGATGAAGATCCGGTGCTTCCATGTCCCAGTCTTGGAGCCACTCCTGAAGCTGGCCAGCTTTACCGATTTGATTCGGCGCGAGCCGGGCGCGCGTGGCGGTGAGCTGTTCACGAAAGTCATTGTCAACTCCAAGGATTTCCGCAGCGCGGATGCAATTGGTGAACAAATCTCGAAGTATCTGCATGTCCATCGTCGGCCCCGCGCAAACGCTGACCTTGTTTGGATGCCGGTTCTCCGGCGACAATGAAGGACAGGTAACAAGCCACTTGTGCTCTGGCTCTTCAACAAGGGTATCGAGGAAAAACTGAGCCGCGCCTTTCATGGCTGGGTAGACCTTTGCCAAAAACTCCTTATCACCACTGTACTCGTAGTGATCCCAAAGATGAAGGCACAGCCACGCTCCACCAGTTGGCCAGAAACCATAATAAGCTCCGTCGATCGGCGCAGACGCTCGCCAGATATCGGTGTTGTGATGGCAAACCCAGCCGCGAGCACCCCAATTTACCTTGGCTGTGCGAGCGCCGGTTTCGACAAGATCCATCACCATCGCGATAAGCGGTTCAACACACTCGGCGAGGTTGGTCGGCTCCGCGGGCCAGTAGTTCATCTCAGCATTGATGTTGATAGTGTACTTACTCTCCCAAGGCGGATTCATGCTTTCGTTCCAGATGCCCTGCAGATTCGCTGGCTGGCAACCGGGCCGCGAACTTGAAATGAGCAGATAGCGACCAAACTGGAAGTAAAGTGCAGCAAGCTGCGGGTCGATGGTTTTGTCCGGATTTTTAATGCGCTCGTCGGTAGGAAGCTTTGCCATGTCGGTGGTGCCAAGGTCAAGCTCAACTCGGTGGAACAACCGTTGATGCTCGGTAATGTGGTCCTTGCGTAGAGCCTCAAAGGACTTCTTACTCGCCACAGAAATATGGTTTTTCACCAACGCCTCCGGGGCACCGCTGACGTCCTTGAAACTCTTATAGCCTGTGGCCACGGCGATAAGCAACGTCGCAGAGTCCGCATCGCTAACCGACAGTTTGTTTTCCTCCACAATTGTCTTGTCGACAGAGGCCAGCACACGTACCCGAGCCTGAAATGTCAAAGCTCCCTTGATGCCTTGCGCCGAGCCGTTGACGCCACGCATTACCAGTATGTCCGACCCTTCGACTTCGATACTTGCCTTCTGTGGGGTTCTCATGCTGGCTGTGAATGAGATTTGCCCCGGCTTGTCAGCAGTGAGGCGGACAACGATGACCTGGTCCACTGGGCTGGAGAAGATTTCGCGATTGAACTTTACACCATCAACGGTGTAGGTAACGCTGGCGATGGCATTGTCGAGATTGAGATCCCGATGGTAATCCGTGATGCTTTCAACATCCGGAAACGTTAGAATCAAATCACCAACTGGCTGATATGGCATTTGTCTCCTCGGGTTTGCCAACATTCTCCGGTCGATCAGATTGTGTGCTTCTTGATATTTGCCTTCAAAGATTAGTCGGCGAGCTTCCGGCAGTAACTTAAGCGCATTGGGATTGCTCGGGTCATACGGCCCGCCGGCCCATAGCGTGTCCTCATTGAGCTGGATACGCTCATTGCCGACGCCGCCAAAGACCATCGCACCGAGGCGGCCATTGCCAATGGCTAGCGCTTCATTCCAATTCTTGGCTGGATGTTGATACCAAAGTACCAAATCATTGGCCGAAGCTATTGCACCCAACAATAATACTGCGACCAAGTTAAAATATAGCGTTTTCAACTTCATTAATGGTTCCTTTAATTAAAAAGATGCATTCCATAGGTTTATTAAAGGTTCATGTCGGTGCAGTTTGGGACATTTAGTTCCCTGTTATCTGTGGCCTTGATTGAAACATTTTCGAATTTCCAACCTTGCGCGTAAGAAATCCTGCCTGTGGTGTTGGCTTTGATTACGACATCACGAAGGATAAAATCCTTCACAATAGATTCTTTCACTCCGGAAACCGATATCGCTCTTTTTGCACCGCGAACCTTAATTCGTGACAGATGCACATTCTTGATTTCAGGGATTCCTCGTTCAGAAGGTTCGACTTTCTGGAGCATGGTCTTCCAGTGCGGCGGAATAATGTCAGAGTCATATCCTTCCGGCAAGCTGGAATAACTGTAGCTCGGATTCCAGTTCAAAGATACCTCAAGTGCGGTGCCGACATCATTCATATCGATATTTTGTATATGAATATCCTCAACGGTTCCGCCTCTTGTTCTGGCAGATTTAAATCGAATCCCGACGCCGGTGCCCTTTGCTTTAAGATTATAAGCTAATACGTGCCTGATGGAACCGGATGTTTCGCTGCCGAATGTGATAAGGCCGCCCCCGGCACGGGATATGCAGTTGCGAATCACCACGTATTCGGTCGGGCGATTTACTCTGAGGCCATCCGCATCCCGGCCAGCCTTGAAGCAGAAATTGTCGTCGTTGCAATCGATGTCACAATTCTCCACGAGAATAAACGTCGAAGAGTCGATGTCGACTCCGTCGGTACTCGGGCCGCTGCCACCGATATTATCGCGAATCACGATACCATCGACGGTTACGTATTTTGAATATAGGATGTGCACGGTCCAAAAACCGGCCTGTTTTAGTGTTATGTCTTTTAATGTGACGTTTGTAGAATTTGAAATCAGGAGCGTGCGAGGCCGCTTGCAGTCGTAGTCCACCACCCAGCGGAGCCCTTTTGGTTCATACTCATTTCTACGCATAGTCCAGTATTTGTCCCAGAATGGTTTTCCCTGGGCGTGAATGGTGCCTTTGCCGGTGATCGCTACATTATCCTGGTCAATAACGTTTATAAGGGCGGCTGGCCATCTCATCTCGATGCCCGCCACGCGCGTATGAATTTCGGGATAATCCAAAATATTCTGACTGCCAAGGATTGTAACATCTTTATCGATGCGAAAATTCACGCCTTTTTTAATGAAGACCGAGCCGGTCAGATAAGCACCGGGATTAAATGTTACAACACCACCTCCTTTAGCAGCACAGGCATCAATAGCAGCCTTGATCGCTCTGGTACTTAGCGTTTTGCCATCGTTTACAGCACCGTAATCAGCCACGTTAAAGACATCTTCTCTTTCGGGCATTTTTTGAGCGCCTACCTTGTTGATCCATTGAAGGTTCGGCAATTCCTTATTTAGAGGTTTCGCTTCAAGAGTGTTAAAGCTCAGTATCAGAGCCAATAGAACCAATAGCATAATTAAACACCTCGCTTTTGTTGTTCTATAGGGCGCGACTATGTGGCGCCTTCGATGACGATAACGTATTCGCCCTTTGGCTTTTCTTCGAGGTCGTCGAGCAGTTCGGAGATCCGGCCACGCTGGACCGACTCGAACATCTTTGTTAGCTCCTTAGCCAGGGCGGCAAAACGATTGCCAAAAACCTCCAACGCATCTTCTAAGAACCTGCGCAAACGATGAGGACTCTCATAATAGATCAATGTATGCGGCGAGTCCTTGTCCAGCTCAAGAAAGCGTCGGCGCTTGCCGGATGTCCGCGGCGCAAATCCACGAAAAGTAAAGCTGTGACTGGGCATACCTGATAATACCAGAGCCATCACAAAGGCGGTCGGCCCAGGAATCATCGTGACATCGATTTCTGCCTTTACCGCTTCCCAAAGGAGTGTAAAACCCGGATCGGATATGCCGGGCGTGCCAGCGTTGGTGACAAGCGCGACGGACTTGCCGGACCGAAGCAGACGCACAATTTTTTTGCCTGCCTGGCGCTCGTTATGCTCGTGAAAAGAAATTTGAGGCTTTTTAATGTCGTAGTGCTTTAGTAACCGGCCGGTCTTTCGCGTATCCTCGCTGGCGATGTAGTCAACCTGACGCAGAACCTCCAGTGCACGCAGCGTGATATCAGATAGATTGCCGATAGGTGTGGCAACAAGATAAAGTTTGTTATTATCCATAAGGTCAAGGTCTCAGGCCGATTCAAATTCTTCTGCCGGATTCTTTGCAGGTGCACAAAATGACGGTAACAAAGCCGGCTTTAATTACAGGCTAAGTATCTGCTCCGGATACGCATACGTAGTTAGCCTTTATTTTTTCGACGCCTTCGCCTGGCAATTATTTTGCGACCATTTTTCGTCCGCATACGAAAGCGAAAACCACACTTACGACGATTCTTGATTTTGCTGTTTCGAGGATTCTCCATACTCTGCTCATCGAAGAAAACAAACCACTACTTTGCTCGATTTAATTTACTACCGCGATGGTAAATCATAATGCGGTTTGTATACCGATTCAAGGGATAACCCCTCAATAAATTGGGGGGCTAAACATAATATATCGTCTTGCTACAGATGGATAAACTGACAAAGCGTATTTATTTTGTAGGAACCGTCTTATACAGTTCATAAAGAATAATTGCAGATGTGACAACGGCAGCAGTTTCGGTTCGCAAGATGCGCGGGCCAAGCGTCACAGCTTTTGCGCCTAAGCCATAGGCAGCTTTGACCTCGGCTTCAGTAAAGCCACCTTCGGGACCTATCAATAAGCCTATGCTTATAGTGACTGGGTCACTTTTAGAAAAGACGTCTCGCAGCGGCTGTCCTTGTGGGGAAAAGATAAAGGCAAGATCATATTTCTCTAGCTCAGTTGCGATTGTCTCAAAATGCATTGCATTTCTCAATTGCGGGATTCGACCTCGATGTGATTGCTCTGCTGCCTCCTGAATAATGCGTCGCCAGCGTGAGAGCTTTCTGGATGTGACGGCTCGGATGTCGTGAACTACACTGCGTTGCGTTATCACAGGCACAAATCGGACGACGCCGATCTCAGTGCATTTTTGCAACACGTGCTCAAACTTTTCCCGCGCAAGCAAACTCTGATACAGGGTGATTTGTATTCTCGGCTCACCTGTGACAGCACGCTTTTGCAGGACCTTTCCAACAGCTTTATCTTTGCTAAGTTCCGTCAGGGCGACCTCGTAGTCAAAACCTTTATTATCCAGCACAATAATCTTATCGCCTGGCTTTAACCTTAAGACATTCCGGATATGATATGCCTGCTTTGAACTTAGCGCGACATAGGCCGAACCCATCTTTGATGGCTCAACGAAAAATCGATGCATCGATAATACAACCTCCACGCAGTTTAGCAAGATAAGTTGGTATTATAATCTGTCTGACGAAGTTTTCAAAAAACTGCTGAATTTTTTCATATTAAATAGCCGCAACTGTTCACAGAATTTTTAGAAAAAATTTTCAAAATGTCAAAATAGACAACTTGCGCATTTGCCGGCACCATGTTAAAAATGGTGTATGCAAGACAAAAACGCGATTATCAAACAACTGACCGAAGAAAATAAACGACTGAGAGAGTACATAAAACTTCTCGAAGAAAAAATCGCTCGGCTTCAAAAGAACTCCAGTAATTCTTCCAAGCCACCTTCCATTGACATTGTTAAGCCGATCAAGGTTACTCGAAGGCTTGGTAAAAAACGTAAAAGA
>CAYSPM010000019.1:0-9937 GCA_964432925.1 uncultured Pirellulales bacterium
AGCAACGGACTGAAAATCCGTGTGTCGGCGGTTCAAATCCGCCCCTGCCCATTTTAGATATTTGGTTGTTAAGCATTTACGTTTTGAAGTTTCTACGGGGACTTACCTGCGTCGTTTTTACGTCAGTCAGTGAAAATACCATTTGCTATCTTCAAATTCAACGATTTCGTCAACGGTGCAAGTTTCTGCAATCAATTTCCGAAGGATGCGACTGCTTTCAGAGCGTAAAAATGTGTTGGTTATGCTCATACTTAAATATCCTTGATCGGCTAATAGCTTTCGTATGGCAAAAAAGTCTGTTTCCCCTTATGATGCAATCCAATGAATGGAACAGAATCACATAAACAAATATCGCTTTCGTTTGATCGGGGAACACTTTTGCTTACAGGCCCATCACGTGAGCAGTTGCCTAATACCCTCGATTCGCGTGTTTGGAGATGGGATAGTCGAGTTGACGCTTGGCGTTGCGATGCAATTTACTATGCTGCATTTCGGACGGCCTTAGTTAGGCAATTCGGAGCACATTTTTCTGATAAAGTGATGAAGCCTGCTCGTATTTCCTGGCCTAAAGTAGATCTGCCAAAACTAAGGCCTGAGCAGACGGAGGCACTTGCGGTGTGGAAGCAAGCTGGCTGTCGCGGCCAGATAATTATGCCACCGGGAACCGGCAAAACCGAGGTGGCACTTGCCGCAATAGCTCGAACGAAAACAGCGACGTTGGTGGTTGCACCGGTTCGTGATTTGATGTATCAGTGGCATCGGCGGATTTTGTGGGCTTTTGATTACGATACCGGTATTGTCGGTGATGGCTTGTCCAACATAAAGCCGATTACAGTAACAACGTATGACAGTGCGTATATTCACATGGCTAAGATGGGTGCCGGTTTCGGGCTGCTGGTTTTTGACGAGGAGCATCATCTGCCAGGCAAATGCCGCCGCGAAGCGGCTATTTTGAGTACTGCTGTTATGCGGCTTGGATTGACAGCCACTCCACATCGCTCGGACGGTCTGCATAAGGACTTGGATCGGCTCATAGGTCCGGTCGTTTACAGTATGCCGTTTAAGCAAGCTAAGGGTTCAACGTTAGCTGATTTTGACGTGGTCCGTATTCCGGTAGCATTGAATGATAGCGAACAGGCAGCGTATGACCAGTGCAGCCGGGTAATTCGCCACTTTATAATCTCACGTCCTAAAGAGCAGCCAGGCTACACTTGGCGGGATTTGTGTAAGGAATCGGCTAAAACCCCCCAGGCCCGTAACGCCCAGAAAGCTTATTATCTCAAACAGTCTATCGAAAACCATGCTGCTGAAAAAGTTGCGGGTGCTGGAAGATATTTTTAGATTACACAAAGGTCAACCAATTCTTGTTTTTGCAGGCTTGAATGTAATGGCGATTGAAGTGTCTCAACGATTCTTTGTGCCGACGATTCTGTCGCACACTCGCAAACGTGAACGTCTTGCTGTACTGGACGGTTTTGCTAAGGGTCGGTTTGAGGTTCTTATTGCCAATCGTGTTCTTGATGAAGGGGCGGATGTCCCTAAAGCGAAAGCAGCGGTGGTAATTGGGGGGCAGGGCTCAACACGCCAGGCCAAACAGCGGCTTGGCCGGGTTCTGCGAAAAAGCGGTAATACCCGTGCTACGTTGTATGAGGTAGTTTGCGAAAACACAAAAGAAGTTCAGCGTTCCCGAAAGAGACGGAGAAGCAATGCTTACGAGCGAACAATCCATCGTAGAGTTTAGGGCAGACGGGGCTATCCCTGATCGCCTAACACAAAGTACACATCGACATTTCTTAAAATATGCCGAGCAGATGCTCTCTGTTTACCACAATGGTATCGGCCAACAGTGCCGCTGGCTTCATCGTCAAATTGAATCGCTTTTTGCAGATGAGCCGGATTGTCCCATTCGCCGAATTCAGGCATTTTGCAAACTGCTGGATGACAAAAGCACATTCCGGACTGATCCTGAAGGTGCAATGCCGGAAAAATCCTTGCGAGATGGGGGCAGGCATCGGGAAAAATGTGATAGTTTATAAGACGGCTTAAAAGCTTAAGCCTCTAATGGAAGCTTTGGAAAGAATCCAGGCCAAAAACACAACAACTTCCAAAAGTAATTTTTAAGAGTATGTTGTCTATAATGGAGAGTATTCAAAAAGCATTGGCTAAGTATTGGGGCTATAATAGCTTCCTGCCGTTGCAGAAACAAGCTATGGAGTGTATCAGTCGCGGGCAGGATTCGATCGTGGTTCTGCCAACTGGGGGTGGTAAATCACTTTGTTTTCAGGCACCTGCTGTGACTATGCCGGGTCTTGCCGTTGTGGTCTCACCATTGATCTCGCTGATGAAGGATCAGATCGACATTTTGACAGAATGCGGCGTTGCCGCAGCGCGCATTGACAGCACTCAGTCCATAAGTGAAAGGGACACCGTTTTCTCTCGAATTCATAATAAAACACTCAAATTGCTTTATCTTTCGCCTGAAAGACTTTTCTCAGATGGTTTTATCGACTTTCTCAAAAGAATCGAACTGTCTTTTATCGCTATTGATGAAGCTCATTGCGTAAGTATGTGGGGCCACGATTTTCGTCCGGAGTACCGCCAACTTGGCTTGTTAAAGGAAGCTCTGCCGGGTATTACAGTTGGTGCTTACACAGCTACCGCTACCGAGCAGGTTCGCAACGACATCGCCGAGCAGCTACGTCTCGAAAAGCCTGAAATGCTGATAGGCTTGTTTGACAGGCCGAACCTTGTTTATAAGGTCGGGCGACGAAAGGACATAGTAAAACAGGTTTGTGCCGCGCTCAACAGGCACAAAGGTGAATCCGGCATAATTTATTGCATTCGCCGCAACGATGTTGATGCTATGTGTGCTCATTTGATGCGACAGGGCTACAGTGTGGTGCCATACCATGCCGGCATGACCGATGTTGACCGTAAGAAAAACCAGGACTTGTTCATTAACGAAAAGGTCAATACCATAGTAGCAACCATCGCTTTCGGAATGGGTATCGACAAATCTAATGTGCGATACGTTATTCATACCGGCATGCCCAAATCGCTTGAGCATTATCAGCAGGAAAGCGGTCGGGCAGGTCGCGACGGCCTGGAGGCCGAATGCTGCCTATTCTATTCCGGCGGTGATTACGGAACGTGGAAAAAACTGATGAGCGATATGCCGGCAGAAGCTCAAGAGATCGCTATGGTCAAACTTGGTAAAATTTATAACTATTGTACCGGCGGGATTTGCAGGCACAAGGCAATCCTTCGGTATTTCGGCCAAGACCTTAACAAAGATAACTGCCGGGCATGCGATATGTGTCTTGGCGAGCTCGACTGCATAGAAGATGCATTAATAACCGCACAGAAAATCCTGTCCTGTATTCTTCGCCTCGACCAGCAGTTCGGCGGCAGCTATACGGCTTCAGTATTGACCGGCTCAGAAGAGAAGCGAATAATAGAAAACAACCATAATGAGCTAAGTACCTATGGCCTGCTGAGCGATTATTCCAAGCACACCGTGCACGACTGGATCGAACAACTTGTAGGACAGGATTACGTTGAAAAAACCGGCGAATACAACGTCCTGAACGTAACGGAAAAAGGATGGTCTGTTCTAAAAAGCAAGGAAACACCCCGCTTGCTAAAACCTGCACAAAAGCCGGTCAAAGCCTCCAAAGTCGCCATAGATTCATGGGACGGTGTTGATAAGGGATTATTTGAAGCTTTGCGAAAATTGCGTGCCACAATCGCACGCAAAAAGGCGGTTCCGGCTTACATAGTTTTTTCAGATGCGGCATTGAGAGATATGGCCAGACGAAGACCTTCTACACTTGAAGGTTTTCTGGAGGTCAAGGGGGTGGGAGAGACAAAATGTGAGCAATACGGGCAAGCCATTCTTGTTGCCATTAACGATTACTGTCAGGCAAATTCAGTAGAGATGGATGTTAGAGCAAACCTGGAGACAGTTTCTGATGAACTGCCAGTAAATAAGCCGAAGACACGTTCAAACCTAAGCAAAGTAAGGCAGCTTGCTTTTGACCTGTTTGAACAGAAACTTTCCATAGAAGAAGTCGCAAAGTCTGTTAATCGAGCGGAATCAACTACAACCCAATATCTTGTTGAGTACATTAGGCAAGAGAAAATCAGCAACCCATATCCCTGGGTAGATGAGCGAGCATTCGGTCGTATTATTGATGCCGTCAAGCGGGTTGGCGGTGATCGAATAAAACCTGTATTCGATTTACTGAATGGTGAAATAGATTACAACCAGATACGAGTCAGCCTTGCGTGCCTTCGTAACAATCGTTAAAATCCATTTCTTTCAGATACACCAGAGTAGGATTATTTTTATAATGAGGATTTGACGCATGGCTAAACGCAGAACCAGCAGAAAAACACCAAAGACTCGTAAAATCAGAAAGATTTCACGTCTACGCAAGCCCGAAGATATGCCGTTGGAGCAGTGGCAGATCGCTTTACGCAAACAATTCGCACAAAAGCAGAATTTTCGTCTTAAGAATATCGGTAATGAGCCGATATTCTCTGAATTTATGGTTACAAATCCCCAAACTAACGGCGAATATCGTGTTGCGATTCGCGGCCAGAGACTCGGCGATAATTACTGCTCGTGTCCGGATTTTGCGGTTAGTACCCTCGGAACCTGCAAACATATAGAATTTGTGCTTGCTAAACTTCACCGAAAACGTGGAGGCAAAAAAGCCTTTGCAGAAGGCTTTCAACCTCACTACTCAGAAATCTATTTGCGTTACGGTGCCAAGCGGCAGGTGATGTTTAAGCCCGGAACTGAATGTCCAGAATCTCTGCTGGAACTCGCCTCACCCTATTTCGATAACTATGGAATTCTGAAGCCACAGGCATACTCACAATTTGATACGTTTATGAGAAAGTCCGGAGCCCTCAAGCATGATTTGCGCTGCTACGAGGACACCATAGAGTTTATCGCCCAGGTCAGGGATCAGGTCCATCTAAAGAAACGAATTGAAAAAGCTTTCCCAAGAGGTGCCGACAGCGCCGCTTTCAGGAAGCTGTTAAAGCTCCGGTTATATCCTTATCAATGTAAAGGGGCTTTATTTGCTGCCAAAGCTGGACGAAGTCTGATTGCTGATGATATGGGCCTTGGTAAAACCATTCAGGCAATTGCAGTAGCTGAGATATTAGCCAGGACAGTTGGTCTTGAGCGCGTACTGATTATATCTCCGACATCGTTGAAGCATCAATGGAAACAGGAAATTGAAAAATTCCGCGAGCGCTCAGTCGAAGTTGTGGAAGGGTCTCTGACAAAACGGGCCAGGCTTTACGCATCTGATTCATTTTATAAAGTCACCAACTATGACGTTATTCGCCGTGACCTTGACCTTATCCGCAACTGGCGACCGGATATGATTATCCTTGATGAAGCACAGCGAATAAAGAACTGGAAGACTCGCAGAGCTCAAAGCGTTAAAAAACTTGATTCCAAGTATGCTCTTGTGCTTACCGGAACACCTTTGGAGAATCGGCTGGAAGAATTACATTCCATAGTTGAGTTTGTCGATCGCTTTCGTCTGGGGCCGATGTTCCGCTTCCTTGCCGAGCATCAGCATGTGAACGAAGATGGCAGAGTGATAGGATATCATAATCTTTCCAAGATTGCCAAATCATTGGAACCCATTCTTGTTCGACGCACCAAGAACGAAGTTCTCAAAGAACTGCCTGAACGTTTGGAAAAAAACTATTTCGTTCCAATGACCGATGAGCAAATGAAACATCATGAAGAAAATCGGGAAACTGTTGCACGTATAGTTGCCAAATGGCGAAGGTTCGGCTTCTTATCTGAAACCGACCAGAGAATACTTATGATTGCCCTGCAGAATATGCGAATGAGCTGCAACAGCACCTATCTTCTTGACAGAAAGACCGATTACGGCATTAAGGCCGATGAACTAATCTCAGTGCTTGAGGAAATATTCGAGCGTCCAGATACAAAGGTAGTGGTATTTAGCCAATGGTTAGGAACACATGAAATACTCTTGGACCGTCTCGATTCGTCTAAACGCAATTATGTGCTGTTTCACGGCAGAATAGCCAGCCCTAAAAGGAAAGAGCTAATACGACGATTCAAAAATGACCCTGGTTGCCGAGTGTTTCTCTCAACAGATGTCGGTGGCCTGGGCTTGAATTTGCAAAATGCCTCGGCCGTTATTAATATGGATTTGCCCTGGAACCCGGCAGTGCTTGAGCAGCGTATCGGTCGGATTCATCGGCTTGGCCAGCACCGGCCGGTGCGGGTGGTAAATTTTGTAGCCCAGGGGACAATCGAACACGGTATGCTTTCGCTACTGTCATTTAAGCAATCCCTTTTTTCAGGCGTTCTTGACAGAGGAAAAGACGAGGTCTTCCTCGGTGGAACGCGGCTGAAACGCTTTATGGACTCGGTTGACAAAGCAACAAGTGCCATCCCTGAATCAATGCCTCAACAAGCCGGGACCGAAGGAGATGGTGATGGTACAGACCAAGAAGTTTCAGTTGAAACAAAAGAAAAGGAAGTTCCGGAAACAGAACAACAACAGGCCTGGGACGACCTTGTTTCAACAGGTTTATCATTCGTTGATAAACTTGGCCAAACGTTGCTTGGACAGAGAGGCCAATCACAGCAGCCGGGCTCAAAAGCTTTTTCTGGATTAAAAATTGAAACAGATAAAGCTACCGGCCAGCGTCATCTTAGATTACCAATACCAAAAAAGGAAACTCTTCAGAGTATAGCTGATCTGCTCAATGAATTTTCAAAGAAAATATAATATACCATCTCTATCTCATCCATCTTTCTACGGGTGCAGTTAAAAATTCCTCAAGGCAGATGCCTAGGCTGCCAATCAGGAGTCGCCGGGTTACAGGAAAAGCCTTGCAGAATGCTTCTACTCCTGGCAGTGTGTACCGTCTGCCATCGCTTTTAACCTCAAGGGCTGCAACAAACTTTCCGCGTTTCAGAACAAAATCAACTTCCCGATTGCGGTTTAGCCAGTACGAAATCTCTATTTCTTTTCCCCTGGCACTATTCACCAGATGAGCGCCAACCGCAGACTCGACAAGTCTTCCCCAATACTCACTATTCTGTCTGGCTTCATCAAATGACCGGTTTGACAAAGCGATCATCAGTGCAGTATTTAATACGAGCAGCTTCGGGCTGGAACCTCTTTGTCGGACTCGCTGGCCAGCAAACTTGTGCAGGCCAGCTCCGCTCAGCAAGTCCAGATAGTGTGCCAGCGTTGTAGTATTGCCTGCCTCCTGTAGCTGACCAACCATTTTTTGGAAAGAGATGACCTGGCCCGAGTATTCGCAGCCGAGATGAAACAGCCGTCTTAACAAAGCCGGTTTGTCTACACGGGTCAATAGTAGAATGTCCCTTGATATCGTGGTCTCGATTAGCGAGTTCATGATATAATGTGCCCAACGGTCGCGGTCTGCTATTAAGCTCGCTGCACCGGGATAGCCACCAAAGTACAAATACTGTTCGATAGTAAAACCAAACGCCTGCTGCATTTCGCTATAGGACCAGTGGGTGACAGGTATAATCTCGAAGCGTCCGGCCAGATTCTCGGTCAAGCCCTTCTGCATCAACAGTGGTGAAGAACCTAACACCAGTACCTTTAGCGGAATGTCGGTCGCTGCGTCCTCATCCCACAATCGTTTAACCGTCTCAGACCGGCCTGCGATTTTCTGCACCTCGTCAACGATTAGTAGTGCAGGGCAGCGTTGGTTTCCATAAACAGTTTTTGACCGTCCAATATTCTACTGTTGATTGAGCCATGCTCGGTCTTGCAGGGTAGGTTCATCGGCGGAGACATAGTGTACGGCAAGTCACATTCGCTTATTAACTGCTGGGCCAGCGTCGCCTTGCCCACCTGTCGGGGGCCAGCAAGAACCTGAATAAATCGACGCAGCTCCGTAATCCGCTGAAGTAAGGTAGTATAAATATGTCTTTAAATGTCTTATCCATAAGAACTTAACACTTTACTCAAAACTGCGAGTAATATTACTGACAGGTGTGGGAAATGCCGAGGTGGTATTCCAAAATAATCGTTAGCGGTTTTGATGAAAAAATCCGTACATCGCGTTAGCTACTATCTTCCTCCTTCTTCCGAGGAATCACGCCGAAAAAGACATGAATGGTGCATTCAGAATTCAAGCTGCTAAACTTATTGCTTATGAGTGAGTTTGAGGATTATTGACTATAGGATATTGCTTAGATGGATCGGTCCTGCCAGTGCCTAAACCAAGGTGCGCGCCAAAGATGCGCGTCTGGCGCTCGGCTGGTTTTCTGCCAGCGTCATAAGTCTTTATTTCACAAACATAAGTCATTTATCCACAAACACTTGCAAAGGCCGATGACGGATTGAAAATCCGTGTGTCGGCGGTTCGAATCCGCCCCTGCCCACTGATATAGGAATTTGGCTGTCAAGCATTTATGTTTGGCAGCCTTTTTGGTATGTCACGTCGAATGATGTTTACTTTGGCAAACGTGAGAAAATTCTTGAGAAAAGAGCAGTACTAAATGCAAATACTGTTCTTGAAAGAAAGTCTTTTAACAGTAAAATCGTAACAACGGGAGGTGAAATCTCAGGTACAGTTGTCTCTTGCCAGTACAGACATTGCGCAGATCCAAAGGCTGACATAATAGCGTGCAGATAGTCAAATTGGGTTTTTGCTCCTTGTAATAGGTGCCACATTTTCGATTTTGAGTGCTTCTTTGCCCGTGAGGTTCGACGACCACGTGAACTGGAAAGGCGCCATCTGTGCTGTGATTCTATGTGGAGTATTTTTGGGGCATCGGTTTATATTTCCTAACACATCCAGCAAAATATGTACAAGAAGGCCGTTGCTGGGATCAAGGCAACGATGGGTGGAACACAACCTACTTCTGTTGAAAGGCTAAAAGACCAGTGATTGCTTCGTCATCTGCTCCATCGGAAACCTGACCGGACTGCCCGCAATAACAACGGACGGTATACGAGATACGAGCGACGAGTCACGGGCGACGGGTCACGATCCACTATGCTTGCTGCGATTTTTGAATTTTAGACCAGGTGTCACGAAGCGAAACAGTGCGGTTAAAGATGAGCTTGTCGTCGGCAGAATCAGGATCGATGCAAAAATAGCCGAGGCGTTCAAACTGGAACCGCTGTAGTGGCCTAGCATCTTTTAGTGAAGGCTCGACCTTACAGCCGGTAAGTATTTCAAGAGAATTTGGATTTAAGTTCGCTGTAAAATCCTGTCCTTCTTCCGAATCATCGGGGTCTTCCTTTGCAAAAAGGTGGTTGTAGAGTCTTACTTCCGTATCAATTGCGTGCCCTGCGCTGACCCAATGCAGTGTTGCCTTAACCTTGCGCCCATCGGGGGCGTCACCACCTCGCGTAGCAGGATCGTAAGTGCAGTGAAGCCCTACTACTTCGCCATTGGCATCCTTAACCACATCTGTGCAGCGAACAAAATACGCGTATCGCAGCCGAACTTCTCGCCCCGGTGCCAGACGGTAGAACTTCTTTGGAGGCTCTTCCATGAAATCATCACGCTCGATAAAAAGCTCTCGCGAAAATGGAACCTTACGCGTACCCGCACCTGCGTCCTCCGGATTGTTGACAGCTTCCATCTGCTCGACTTTGTCTTTGGGATAGTTGTCGATAATCACTTTTAGTGGCCGAAGCACAGCCATCACGCGTGGCGAAGTCTTATTCAAATCGTCCCGGACGCAGTGCTCCAGAAGCGCCATATCCACTGTGCTGTTGAATTTATTTACGCCGATGACATTACAGAAATTCCGAATCGACTGAGGCGAATAGCCTCGCCTTCGCAGGCCGCAGATGGTCGGCATTCGGGGGTCATCCCAGCCTGATACGTGACCCTGCTCTACGAGCTTGAGCAATTTGCGTTTGCTCATCAC
>CAYSPM010000019.1:10037-24922 GCA_964432925.1 uncultured Pirellulales bacterium
TACCCGTTCGGCTCCGGCGGAAAGCGTGTCACAACCCGTCCGTCCCATTTGCCGGTCTTGAGGTCGTCAGCAACAATCTGTCTTATGAAGTCGAGTCTTTCGACGGAAATATCTTCACCCATATCGAGCAGTTTCATAAAAGCTTCAATTGCACTATCATAAGAAAACACATATTGTAGCCACTTGCATGCAGATTTACAGAGCTATTTATAGATATTTGATGAAACTAAGCGGAGAGCTTAAAACTGAAAATTCAAAAAGTTCTAAGTTTTACGCTATGGCTTTGCATTTTGCGTTTGCAGTCGGCTTAGAATTTGGCAAGACTCAAGAAGAGGCATTATCGCTTATACAAATCCGTGTACTGAAGAGCCCAATGTTCGGCTTCGCCTCAGCGAGAAGCCTTTAACCTTCCTTAGGATACATGAATTCCGGTATTCGCTGAATCTTTCCGTTGGCATCCACGCAAGCAAGTATACTGAAGCCTTCAGCTAAAAGCACGCCATCGCTGGCCCGACTTAGTTTGTAGGTGTGCTCAATTTTGCTGACGGTGACATTCGAGCAGATGGTCTCAAGATGCAGTTTCTCATCGTATTCGGCGGGACTCCGGTATTTTATATGCAGCTCAGCAACAACAAAGAACATGCCGGCTTTTTCAAGGTCTTTATATGCTTTGCCGTTAGCGCGGAGTAGTTCGGTTCGGCCCATTTCAAACCAAACCGGGTATACGCTGTGATGTACCACGCCGCCTTTATCTGTCTCGGCGTACCGTGGAACGATTGTGATTGTTTGACTTTGGATCGTTGATTTTTTTGAAAGCTCTATTTCCATTCAGCCCAAAATAACAAATCAGCTTTCTCCACGCAAGTACGAAGATGAACCGTTACCCTCCCACCGATTGTGGAAGGAGATTTTTTCATTACTTTATCCCAGACTTATTATTGGGCTGAATTCCGCATTAAGGCTTGCCCTGAGCGAAGCCGAGGGATCCAAAATCTCAACTAACGTTATGAGTCAGGCGCGATGGTAAGGCACGGCGCGACTTATCGTCGTCTAGTGAGTCCAGTTGAATACTCTAAATGAAAGAGCCCCGTTCCAATGCCTTTTCAGGATCGTACCAGATGGCTTTGACAAAATTCTGGAGCTCGCATGCAAATTGCCAGATAACTCCTGGATCAATCGGATGTCCTTTATGATGCTTGTTGACGTAGTCATAGTCGTTACGTTTGCCAAATGGGAGCCTCTTCGCATGACGAATTAGGAAAACATTATCAATTGCTGTTAGCCTGCAATCTTCGGGCTCCATGTCAAGGTATTCAACGAGGACATAGTAGCGAGACATTGGACAACCCTGTTTGAGTCGAGCTGCCGTGCCCGCTGCTTCTTGGAACATCGTCTTGTCCAGGTTGACTTTGCATTCGGCTGCAAGGACAGCCAAGGTAAGAGTTCCGCTCTGAGTGTGCGCGTCACCAAATTCGGGCACTGACGAAAACTTGTAGAAGATGGACTTGCCCAAGGTAAAGTCTGTATCCTTTTCCTTTATCTCCACACGTGGCTTCTCGCAAAGCTCTTGGATGCTCGCGGGTGTGAAGGCAAGAGACATAAAAGCACGCTGTGGGCCGACACAAAGCTCAAAGTCTGGAAGTCCATCAAGAACCCGTGCGTCCACTAGTTGAATCAGGAATTCTTCGATCACGGAATTATCTAGCTTTAGTTGTCCTTTCTGCCGGATGAGGAACGGGGAGCCCGATCGAATAATTAGGTCGACCTCAAGTGTATCTTTATACTCATTAAGCAGTCTGGTGAGTTCATCAACTCGTTCGTGTCCTGTAGATTGCACCGCCTCGATTTGGGCAATCCAGTTCTGATAGGCGTCAAGAGCTTCTGACAATATCTGTTTATCTGTTTCGGTGCACCTAGGATTATTCAACGCGGCTCTTAATTTGTCTTTGTGAGGTGTTTGGGTCATCAGATTATTCCTTTTTTGCTAAACATAGGAGAGGGCTCTATTAGGCTGATTTCTGACAATGCGTCTGCAATGTCACCTTCAACGTCACCTTCAGCTATCTTCGTAGCCTCTTCGAGATGCCTTTCAGCAATACTCCTAGCATGTCCAGCGTGTGCATAAGCCGAGGCCTTCCTGAGTACAAGAATGTCTTCCTTGATTCTCTTCCCGAATCGATTTGTGAAGATACGTTCTTCACCCATCTCTTCGCGATAACACCCAAGAGACATTGCGACTTCAAGAATGATATGGGAATTTGAGAACGGTATCCCACGAACGCGGGATTCTCTGCCAACGACTAAAATCAGTAACCCTTGATTCTTGAGACAATGTGTAAAACTGGCGAGAGCTTGCTCCATTTCAAGCGCATACTGAACTACGGTTCTAAAGCGATTACCTCGGTTCTTCCTGTTTGAGCCAATCTCACTCTTCGCAATCTTCAATAGATCAAATCCGATAACCTCAACTATGGATCGGTAGTTCTGGTGGTAGTTGAATACGTTTATGTAGGGGGGGCTAGTGAGAATAACGTCAGCATCGCCTCTGAGCCACTGATGGGCTAGGCGAGCATCACACAAATCGGCCGTCAGGTCTTTCGTCGTGAATGGAAGATCCAGCAAGTGACGCTTCATTATATCGAAAGATCTATAAATTGATGATGTGATTTCTCCTTTACCTGTTTTCTCAGTATGAAAAAGAGAATTCAGAGCAAAAACCATTTCGTTCTTGTTGTCGATTTGGTCTAGCAGATCACCCGCGAATTGAATCAATTTGTGATACCGATCTCGAAAATGTGTCTTTATTTCGAAAAGAGGAAGATTGTTGTATGAACCAACCATAGAATTGATTCGGGATGAGAGGGATTCGACAAGCTCTTCCCGCTCCTGCGCTGGAAGCCTCGCTAAGGTCACGAATCGAGCCATAGCGTAAGCGGCTGGGTTTATCTCAAATCCGACTGATGGTAGATCACGTCTAGCGGATTCCAAAAGAACTGTGCCGCTTCCACAAAACGGATCGAATGTTGTATCTGTGGAACAAGTAAAAGTGTCCAGCATGTATTCAACGAATTCGGGAGTAAATTGACCACGCCAGTTGAAGATATTCGACCGAGTCTTCTCAATGACATCCAGTTTGCTTCTGCTTAGGATAGTATTGCTTTGCTTTCTCATATTTTTTTCTAAGATGCCCAACTATTGTTTATCTGGTTTTAGTATAGTAATATCTTGTCGGCGTCACGTATGTATCGGTCGTATCTCGTGAATTTTGTATCCTGTTGGTTTCGGTGTACATAGAATATCTTATGATCTTATTTTATTTCAACTGAATTTCAACCAGAAGTCGGGAGATTCTTCTAATTGCAATCTTATCGTCTTATCCACGGACGCTGCAAGCCAGCGTTTTATGGGTGTCAACGCTCCCAAAGATGCAAGGACATCGCCATCCATGTCTTTGGTAGTTTTATCACCCTTGCAGTATGCGTTAAGTGTATTGGAAATAGCTCTCAGCCTATCACAAAGTGGGCTTAGCTTGAGATTTCGCGAACAGCATGCGTATGGCTTCTCCGGGCGGAGGTCTCCGCCGACTGCCTTTAGAATAATAACAAGACCTCCAACAAAGTCCCAGTGGCACGGCATTAATAGATCAATAGCCATTGCCAGAGAAATCTCAGCTTTCCGGCCATCCACCGTATCATGTATGATTGTATTTTTAGTTTGTTCCGGGAAGGCGGAGCCGTCTTTGTAATGTTCTCCCGCTGGATTCGCGCCTGGCTCGCCATAGTCACCAACATCCAAGGCAAGTCTATGATAGATGCAATTCGGGTCCAAGGCCTGGCTAACCTTGTCGACGATTCGCTGGATCTGCCATATCTTACGAGGGCTTGGCTGGCCAATGAAGCTCAATAACTTATCTGCTCGGATACCGCCTACGTCGAGATTCATATCCCTGTCGGCTGGATTTTTGCACCAACTCGAAAGTATACGGTGGCAATTCTGTAGTTCTTTTTTACGTTTTGGCGGCCGCTCATTTGACTGCTTTGGGCAGCTTCCATTACCTATGGCTCTGGCAATAAGCTCTGCTTCTTTATCAGCCTCATGGTAGCACGATTCGAAACGCGTGATAAGCTGTCTTATTTGCTTTGTGTCCTCATCTAGCGGAGCAATAGAGTCTTCCATCCTATCGATATCCAGAATCTCAGCATCGTCTTTTGTGACGCAGTTCTGCCACCAAGGCCTGCACTCCCGTCTGCTTGTTTCTGTCTCCTGACTCATCAGATCACCCAATTATTGATAATGCCGTTCCATTAATTGTCCAAGACGAATCTCTATCTGCATTCATTCTCCACAACTATCAAGCCGGCTCATAAAACTCTCGCTTCAGAACAGCCTGCCCTACCCAAGTTCACTCGGACGCGGCCGGCCGGAGACGGCTCGAACGACCGACGAGCAAAGTTCCCGCAAACAGAAGCTCTCAAAGAGTGGCAGGGTACACCTGAATGGCCCATTTTCTTGAGTCGGCGCCTACGACCGGAATACAACTCGACAACTCGTTATCTGCCGACTCTGGTGCAACTCTATTTTTCAGGGTTGGTTTACTTCTGCTGATCTCCTGCAGAGCTGCTTGACCACCTTTGCCATATAATTGTTTGAAGCGATAAAAGCTGTCTCTTGAGTAGCCGAAAATCTTGCATGCTCTTGAGACATTTCCGAGTTGTTTGGCCAGTTCCAGTAGGCCGATTTTGTTTTTGATGATTTTTTGTTACGCTAATCAACCAGCGCCAATCTTTAACACCCCAGCCCCCTGGATTTTCCCCTGTTTGAGCAGGAATAAAGCCTGGTTAGCTTGCTCTAAGGGAAATTCTTGTACTTCCGGAACGATAGGAATTTCAGCAGCCAAAGGCAAAAACTCTTCAACATCACTTCTGGTGATGTTTGCTACGCTCTTTATCTCTTTTTCCAGCCAGATATGAGTAGCGTAATCCAACTTCAGCAAATTCTCTTTATCGTTAACCTCTTTTCTAATCGCATTTATAACTACTCGCCCACCCTTTTGAAGTACTGCCAGCGCCTCGACGACCGGTTGCCATGCTGGTGTGAAATCGATCGCGCAGTTAAGTTTTGCCGGCGGCGTTTCGCCGGTTGCCCCCACCCAATCCGCACCAAGCTGTTTAGCCAGGTTCTGGTGCTCCACTTGCCCCGGCCTTGTGAAAACAAACACTTTACAGTTCTTATACTTATGTTTGACTATCTGTATCACAATATGAGCTGAAGCCCCAAAACCAAACAGCCCAAGGACTTGACCATCCTGCAGATTCGTCAACTTTACTGCCCTGTAGCCTATCGCACCGGCACAGAGAAGTGGAGCTGCCTGAGAATCCGAAAATCGCTCCGGGATCAAATAAGCAAATTCTTCAGAAACAATCGTGTATTCTGCATAGCCGCCATCAGCGTCACAACCAGTACCGCGAAACTCGGGGCACAAGTTCTCCATATCAGACCGGCAAAAGTCACACTTTCCGCAGGCTGAATTTATCCAGGCGATTCCTACACGGTCTCCCACCTTGAACTTCGTCGCTCCGGAACCCAGGCGGTCAACCCTTCCGACAATCTCATGGCCAAGAATGATGGGCAGTTTGGCCTGGAGCCGGCCTTCAATTTCATCAAGCTCGGTATGGCAGACGCCGCAAGCCAAAACCTTAACCAAAATCTGTTTAGGTCCAGGCTCAGGCCTCTGCATTTCCACCAACTCTAAAGGCCGCTCTTCGATCGATACCGTCTTTTTTAGAACCATTGCCTTCATCTATCAGGTCCCCTTGTAGTTTTGATTCGCCACAAATTCTCAGCAAGCTGTTCAATATAGCCGGCGTTTTCGAGCTCATATTTCCATTTTAATAATCTTGCTGAGTCACCCAGTCGTGCAAGCTGCCTGACAATAATGATTATAGCTCCCAGACAATAAATCTTCAACAAACTGCCGTTAAGGATAGATTGAAAATAGGCGTGAAAGTTGGCAATTGCCGCCGAAGTTATTGTCGTACACTGCTCATTTAAAGCACGTCAAGAAATTCTAAAGATTATTGGATGAGTATTTGCCAATCCAAACATTGACTTACAATTTACCGCCTCATTTAGGGTCTGCATGCCCAAAGAATTTGATAGTAAAAACACAGGCTAAATCTGTCACCTATACAATTGGTTACACTTCTACTGGTAGACGACTTAGTCTCCAATATACGTCAATAGCCCGCATCGTCTCCACGAACTGCTTATAATCAACAGGCTTTAGCATGTAACCAGCGACGCTCAGGTTGAAGCTTTCCACAATGTCACGGTCGTTTCGGGATGTAGTTAGCACCACGGCCGGTATTTTCCTTAGCTGCTCATCTGCTTTTACAGCCTTGAGGAATTCGATACCATTCATCTTTGGCATGTTCAGATCCAGCAGAATAATACACGGTGCCTCATTATTCTCGTCTCGCAGGTACTCCAATCCTTCCTCACCATTGATTACATGCACCACTGGATTTACTGTCTTTAGATCCTTCAGTGCCCGCTTAACGGTCATTGCATCTATAGTGTCATCTTCTAGCAACAATATTGGCTTCGAATTCTGCATCTTTAGCCCCCATCTCATGTTTTGGTAATGTAAAGAAGAACGTGCTTCCCTCATTCACTTTTGACTCTACCCACACACTTCCGCCATATAGCTCGACGATTTTCTTTACCATAGCCAGACCAATCCCTATACTCTCGAACTCATCTCTTGACACCAACGTCTGGAATATCTTAAAGATTTTCTCAAAGTACTGCTCGCCAATGCCTGGGCCGTTGTCTGCAACACTGAACTTCCAGAAGTTGTCCTCTTCAACACAGCCAATTCTTATTTTGCCCTGAGGTTTATCCATATACGTGATAGCGTTTCCGACTAAGTTCTGGAATACTTGCATAAGCCGGATTCTCTCAAATATCACAACTGGAAGTTCATTTTCTATAACTATTTCGATGTTGTCGGGCGGATATACCTCAGCGATTGCATCTGCTATTAGTGTGTTTAGATTTAACTTTTCCAAATGTTTGGGACTGCGTCCAATCTCTGAATACTGCAGAATACTATCGATGAGTCCGCTCATTCTCGCCACTCGGCCCTTGAGCAATCTCATCTGGTCTTTACCCTGTTGGTCGAACTTGTCACTGTAATCGGTCACTATCCAATCAGCCAATGTCCCAATTGCCCTGAGAGGGGCTTTAAGATCATGAGCAATCACATACGCGAAATCTTGAAGCTCTTTATTCGAACGCGTGAGCTCCTGAACGGTTGCTTCCAGATCCTTGTTTAGCCTCTCGAGGGCCTGTTCTGCCTGCTTTCGGGCTGTGGTATCCCAGAATATACCAAAGATACCAATGATGTTGCCCTGTTCATCCCTAACAGGCGACTTTAATGTACGGACGATGAGCTGCTGGTCATCCTTAACATATTTCTCTTCTATTTCTTCTGCGTTTCCCGATGCCATGATTCTCGCATCGTCGGCTCTATAACTGTCAGCAAGCTCTTTCGGATGAAAATCATAGTCCGTCTTTCCTTTGGCCTCATCGGCATTAATCTTCAGGTCCTTAGCATAGCTTTCGTTGCAGAGCAGATATACTGAATCCCTGTCCTTGTAGAATATCTTCTGGGGGATATTCTTGAGCAATGTCCTGTATCTGTGCTCGCTTTCTCGCAGTGCCTGCTCGGCCTTTCTGCGCTCCGACGCCTCCAGCTTCAGTGTGATCATATCCGCTATGGATGCGGCAAAATCCTGCTCTTCAAGAGTCCACTCCCTTATGGACCCTGTGTGCTCGTGACATACTACTCCTACTAACTGACCATGAAGTCGCAGTGGGACATCCATCATTGATGTAATTCCCGCCGGTTGCAGGTATTCCTTTGCAAATTCACTGGTCCTCGGGTCTTTAATAGCGTCGTCTGCTGCCAAAATGCGACTGGCCTCGAGAGCCTGGTAATATCTCGGATAATCTTCTGCCTTTATACGAAGACCCTTCTCATGGCTGTCTTCACTACGCTTGTAAAGGTCCTGACAGACTAATTCTGGTTTCTCCGCGTCAAATAACCATATGCTGACACGCTCTATATCTAACGTCTTAGCATCTTGCTCTGTTGCTGCTCTCATTATAGATGCCAGATCGTTCGTTGCTATCTTGCCCAATTCCAGAAGTGTGCTTTGGTGATGAATGATCTGTTCTGTTCGTTTCTTCAGAATCTCCTCTGCTTTCTTTCTGTATGCGACTTCGCGGGTTAGTTGCTCATTAGTGGCAGTCAGCTCACCGGTACGCTCATCAACTCTTGTCTCCAGTTTTTCATTAGCACTGACTAAGGCTAAATCACGTTCCTGAATCTGGCCTAACATCCCGTTAAATGAGTCTATGAGCAGGCCAACTTCATCGTTACTGCGCTTGACGGCTCGTGTAGAATACTCTTTTTCCTCAGAGACTGTTTTTGCGACATCGGCCAGGTTAAGAATAGGCACAGAAATAATTCGCTGAACTCTCGATGAAATCAGATAAGCAGCCAGAGAAGCCAGCGCTAAAACAGCGATGATTATCTGCGCATTGCGCTCAAGCCTCGCATACATAGGCTGCAGATCTGATTGCAGACAAACAGTTCCTAATGTTTCCCCATCCAGAACCACCGGTCTGAAAACGACCAATGTGCCCTCCGAGAAAAGGTAACCGCTCTCAAGGAATGTCGCAGGTCGGGCCGTATGATCGATATCGTTGCGATAGTAACCTGCAAACACATCGCCGCTTTTATTGTAGAGGCACGCAAGAATGTTAGAAGGCTCTATACGAAGAGCGCTTAGTATCTCTTCTGCATCCTTGGCATCTTCAAAAGCCAGCGCCGCCTTACAATTGTCGGCGATCATCTCTGCCTGCGTTGACAGGTCCTGTACCATATCCTGACGCAGAGTGGCCCATTCCCAGATGAGAAAGACTGTCCCAGCTAAAATTAGCGAACTCATGCACGTCAGCATGATTATCAATATGAGCTTTTGTTTTATCGCCATATTCCGTATCGGGCGCATAGCTGGATTCCAGATTCCTCCACGTTCCTTTTTCACTTCCGCATTATTCATTTTTCGTCTCCTTAGGCACCATCTTGCCTAATGACTCTCTTTGCAAGCCTTAATAGCTTGGATCTGATTGTTAGTCTGCTATGTCCAGCAGCGTCGAGGTTGATCTCGAAGCGTATCTTTTTCTCCTCTGTTAGAAAATTAATAATACCACCTGCTTCAAGAAAACCATTCATATCTCCGACTGCCAGAACAGCATGGTCCTTGGTAGAAGCTATAATCTGCTGAATATGATTTTTCTCCGATGAGCAGGTAAAAAGCACATGGCACTTCCGGATGGCCTCGATTTCAGGGTGCTGCTGTGCGCCTTGTTCGCCGGATTGATTTAACTGCTCAAAGCCCTCAAATCGCCTAATGACCACGTATCTGCCCTTGACTTGCTTGTCCTTCAGTGGCTCAAAAGAATTGCCGAACGGGTCTTTACCGATAATACCAACTGCTACCGGTTCATTGATATCAGCAGGGCTTTCTTTCTCCTTTGGCCAGTCAACAAACTTTATGAAGTTATATAAAAATGCGGCTTTGATTTGGTACTCCCGGCTTTGCAAAGAATCCTCCTGTGCTAGTGCAACGGTTGGCAGCACAAACAAGCTCAGAGCAAAAAGGATCAAACCGTAGGCTCTAATTCTCATTCCTCAGCACTTATCGAAAAGAAGGTTTTCTTAATAAACACGATTTTGTTCCGCCCATATTCAGAACCTTAATTGCGGCCGGCCGAAGAACATCCGACCCGGTTTCTCATGTGCGGTGAACGTATCGCTCTGGATAAATGGGTCATGGCTTTTGTCCAGCAAGTCGCTAACACCGAACATCAGTTCGCCTTTGCCGGTGGCGATTTCTTTTGAAATGGTCAGGTCCAGCCGATTAGAACTGCCGACAGCGTTGATAACAGAGGCACTGGCCGGTGTCGTGTCTGTGAATTTATAGTTGCAGTTAAACGTCCAGTTATCCGACAGGAACAATCGCCCGGTCAAGCCAGCTTTGTGTCTGGCGGGCATCATACCGCGCACGAATTGCCCACTCTGGTCGGTTTCGAAGTGATTATATGCATACCAGGCCGACAATTTACCTCGCTTTCTTATAACGGATAATTCGCACTCGGCACCGTAAGATGTACCTCCGTCAATATTATCAAGCCTGTAGAACGTGGGAGCGACCATACCTCCGCCAATGAGACGTTCGAATCGCTGGTAGTAGGTATCAGTTCGAAGAGTCAGTCCGTCAGCAAGCTTGCCGGTATAACCTGCTTCAAGCGACCAGGTGTGTTCATTATCAAGCTTGCCAGCCGGTAAAAGGTTGACAGCATATATGCCAGTACCAGGAAAGACCTCCAACCGCTGAACTGTGCACCTGCGAATCGCGATCAGGGGGGTGCGAAACGCCCTGGCGGCGCTAATGCGGAGTACATGCTCTTTTTGTTCGTCGAGGCCGTAAAGAGCAGACAATCGCCCAGCCCAGTCGGTTTGAGTTTCTGAATACCGGTCTCCTCGAATCTGTCCTTCAAGGGTTAGCCGGTCGGTTGTTTGCCAGCGGTCGATCGCAAATAGACCGGCCGAGTATTCGTCATACGGCTTACCAGGCAAATCATATTCCTCTGTTCCGCCTTCCCTTGTATTTATATGGGTCCATCGGAAATTGCCACCGATTGACGTCTGGTGGCCTTCGGCGGGAGTAAAGTTGAACTGACCATCGAGACCGTTCTCGCTCGTGATATAGTGAAAGTAATTTGGCCTGTCCGAATTCTGGAAGTTTCCGAACCATTGCAGGTAACCGGTGCTTCCATCTTTGAATTTATGGTCGATTTTCGCAAATGAGCGAACCAACTCGCTTCTGATGTCTTCCATCGGGAAATATCCCATTTCCTCGAAATCGCCTGATTCAAAGTGTGAGTATCCGGCTCCAAAGGACGCTTCGGTCATCTCAGAAGCATGGTAGATAGCTTCGGAGTCGAAACGCCAGTTTCGACTGAAGTCACGCGCCCTGAAACTGTCAAAGTCCATAAGGGGATTAAGCAGTGGCTGGAAGGATTTGTACGAAGCACCACCGTCAAGAGCATCGTCGGAGGATTTGTTGTCCTCGTAGCCCACCGACGTGCGCCATCTCCAATTACCCTGTTTTTCCGCCCAGCGCAGGTGTGTGTATGTGTCGCCGAATTCGGTGATAGTACTGGAGCCAAACCATCCCAGCACATCTTCGGGCTTTTTTGTTATGACATTGATTAAACCGGTAAAGGCGTTTGCTCCCCAGGCAGGCCCGCCGGGGCCGCGGACAATTTCAATTCTCTCAATGTCTTCGAGAAAGACGGGCAAGTTCCAGTATTCCGGTCCTCCGTAGATAGGATTGTCCATCAACCGGCCGTCAACGAGCGATTGCACTCGGTCAGATGCCAACTCGTGCAGTCCTCGGACTCCTACAGCATAGCTAAAACGATTGAATTTCAACACATCCATACCGGGGGTAAACTGCAAAATCTCGGGGATATTAGTCAAGCCGCTGTAATGGATGTCCTCGGTGGTAATCGCGCTCACAGGGACGGATAACTCGCCGATTTTCTGGGGCTGACGGGCGGCTGAAACGACAATCGGCACATCCATCAGCTCCTCGATAGACATTTCAAAGAAGTCCTTATGCTTGTTTGGGTCCTGTTGCTGTGCAAACGAACGCTCACCGAAGAAGGCCACAGCCACTGCTGCGAATACAAGAACAGATTTTCGTGCTAAAATCCTCATTTCTGTAGCCACAATTGTCCTACGCAACCTAAGCGAGGCGTTTTGATGCTGCACGATCGTAGCCGATTACGCTTCATAAGCCTCAGGCTTATTAACCACCTTGCAAGCTACTGCTTTATCGGCGGATACTGGCAGCTTCTCTTGGACGTCCCCGCCCAGTTCTATCAAACTAAAAGGCCTGCTCGGATAAATCCCTACAGCGGCTGATAGGGCCGGAGTAACATCAACGCTTGCCTTCCTGTCAATCGATAGAGAAACATAAATATGCTGAGTATTGCCGCCCCACTTACGATGACCGAAGACTTTCACGACACTTGTTTCAGACATAGTCTAATCCAGCAAGATTACTGACATTTCTATGACAAAACAAATCCAAGAAACTTAAGATCAAATTCAGCAAAACAACGTTCAAAATTCCGTTCTAAACTATTAGGTAAATGTGCTTTTTACAAACGGATATAGCCATAATATGGCTATTTTTAATATCGTCCTTCAAAGGAGGTAAATGGAATGGTTTCGGCGGAAATTGGCAACTTGAAGATCGCTTCGATGACTCGGCTCGTTGCCCTATATACTGCGCTTAGCGAAGATTTTCACCTTATATTGTCAAAAGGGCATGGTGCCAACCAAGTGATTCTGTGCTGTCTTCAGTTGTCTGGTCCAATAAACTGCATGTCCTTGGAATTATTTCGCCACAGATGCAAATGTCAGACGTACACAACAGTGCTTATGTGCCCCTATTTCCAGCAAGGCTTCTGATGTCGCGTCTTGCCGAATACCACTTTTTCATCGGGAAAAACTGGATCACATACGATGTTTTTCATGCACATCCCAACCAATAAGCCAGACAAATTTATCCGGACATTAATTTCAGAAGTCCGATTTCTCCACTTTTATATGGAACCACACCAAGTTGCTGATTGGCTTTGGAGAACCCTACAATCCGCCCAGTGCATCTGGCAATAGCGTCGGACACTATACAACTCTATTCTGCTCCCAGTTTTGTCAAAATAAAACTTGCATCTTAATCCATTTTGGGATAGAATATCGCTATTAAGAATGGCATTTGGGGTATATTAGAAAAATACGGTAAGCCATACCGTGTTATAGCCCCGTATTTTTTGGGATTATTTTTCGTCTGTAAGTGCGCGTAGAACCGATGCTCACGCTAGCACAAGAGTTCGAGTGTCGAAAATAATTCTACAATCTTTGGGACAATTGCATTTCATTGGCCCTTTGGAGATGACCAATCATGGCTGGTATGTTCTGTTCGTTACAGGAAGCTGCCGCGAAGCTCAACAAGACCGAAGAGGATGTCAAACAGTTAGCTAAGGATGGTAAGCTGCGTGAGTTTCGCGACGGTCCAAATTTGTTGTTTAAAATCGACGAAGTAGAAGCGCTCATGACCGAAACAGGCGTTACGGAAGCGGTCTCAATCACACCTGAACAGCCAACAGGGCCGCTCGAAACTGCCGAGTTGGAGCAAACATCAGGGACAGAACGGCCAACAGAACCGGCCGAGGCTGCCGAACAGGAACAAGTATCGGAACCGGAGCTGCCGACAGAGCCAGTCGAGGCTGCCGAAATGGAACGAGTATCGGAGCCGGAACTGCCGACAGAGCCGGTTGAGGCTGCCGAAATGGAACAAGTATCGGAGCCGGAGCTGCCGACAGAGCCGGTTGAGGCTGCCGAAATGGAACAAGTATCGGAGCCGGAGCTGCCAACAGAGCCGGTCGAAGCATCGGAGTCGGAACAGCCATCAGAACTTGAACAACCATTTGACCTGGAACTACCGGAAGAACCCCAATTAGAGCCAACAGCAGAAGAACCTGAGGAAGAGGAGATTTCATTGGCTCCAGAAACGGGGGCTCATGCTTTTGAAACCGACCTTACTGACGTGGACACAGCTTTAACTGGCGAAGGAATTAGTGTACTCGGCGAAACAGATCGTGATTATAAGCTGACGGATGATACTATGGCGGAAACCATAGGGCCCTCCGGCACAAAAGACAAAGACGAAGCATCGCTTGAGGAGATCGAAGAAGACGTAAACCTGGACAGTTTCGGCAGTGGTTCCGGTCTGCTGGACCTTTCGTTGCAAGCGGATGACACCTCGCTGGGTGGTATTCTTGACGAGATTTACACAACTGAATGTGGCGAAGAAGGGCAAGAGCAAGCAGAACCCAGCGCGGAACTGGAACCTGTCGCTGAGGCTGAGCCGATGCTTGTGGAAGAGGAGTTAGCCGGTCCAGAACCAGCCCCACAGATTTCACCAGTGGCAACAGCGTATGTCGAGTCGGCCCCGGATGTGCAGAGCAACACCTTCGGAATGCTATTGTTTCTGCCTTTATTGGTTCTTCTTTACACAGCTATCGTGACCGTAGCGGCCCAGAGAGGCGTAATCCCTTCCATCCTGAAAATGGTACAGGGCCTGATCTGGCCTATCATGATTGGAGCAGTTGTAGCAACCGGCCTTGTAGTAGGTGCTGCCTTTGTACTCGGCGGCACCACCGTCAAAGGCCCAAAAAAGGCTAAAAAACCGAAGAAACCCAAGAAACCAAAGAAGTCCAAGAAAGCAAAGAAGACCGAATCTTCCGCACCAGAAAACGAAACTGCCTGATGTTCTGATATATGACTATATCGGCCTTCGTTTTTGCGCACACTAAACAGCGGATGCGTTGCTCATTACCTCCTGGAGCCATCGTTGAGCGTCCAATCATATTTAATATATTTGACTGTATAGTTCTCCACCTCAAGGAAAGAAACGTCCTGCTTCGGAATGTAACGTGAAACGAAATTCAGAACAGCACGGGTTTCCGGCGCCCGTTCCTTGAACTTCCTGTTGATCCTGAACTTCTTAACGAACTCGTCCCCATGCCAGGTCGGCTCAAATATGGCTGACAGATACACCGTTTGCTCGTCCTTATCTATTCTGAATCCATCGGCGCTCGACAGAAATTGCCTTACCTGGTCGTTTAATTGCTCTTCGAGCTTATAGCCATGGTACGGCTCATTGTGTAAACGCGGA
>CAYSPM010000020.1:0-24866 GCA_964432925.1 uncultured Pirellulales bacterium
CGGAGAGAACTTTGCTGTCCGATTAACTGAATCATTCAAGGACAACGACAACTCCGCCCAAATTGTAAACATTGCTACCGATGGTGAGTCATTTGGGCACCATCACCGCCACGGCGATATGGCATTGGCATATTGCTTACATCATATCAGAGCCAATAATCTTGCCAATGTGACCATCTATGCGGAGTACTTAGAGAAGTTTCCGCCAACATACGAAGTACAAATCATTGAAAATAGTTCTTGGAGCTGTGTTCATGGAGTAGAAAGATGGAAGAGTAACTGCGGTTGTTGTGCAGACCAGTCTCTTTCAGGTAAGCAGCGATGGAGAGAGCCGTTACGAAAATCCCTAGACTGGCTTCGAGATAGGCTCTGTGAAGATTATGAAAAAAGACTGTCACAATATTGCCAAGACCCATGGCAGGTTAGAAATGAATATATACAGGTAATAAATAACAGATCCGAGGAGAACGTGGCAAGCTTTATTGGTAAAGTAACAGGTAAAGAGCTTACATATGAAGATAAAGTCACTTTTCTTAAGCTGATGGAAATGCAGCGAATGACTATGTTAATGTATACGAGCTGCGGTTGGTTCTTTGACAATATCTCGGGCATAGAAGCAGTTCAGATAATGCAATATGCCGACCGTGCCATGCAGCTATATAAGGAATTAACAAAGGTGGATCTTGTTGGTGATTTTGAAGCTATGCTTAAAGAAGCACCTGCCAATACCGGCAATTTGATCAACGGACAGGATGTATACGAAGTTTACGTCAAGCCAGCAGGAATAGATCTCTATAGGGTAGGCGCGCATTTTGCCTTAAGTTCTATATTTGCTGAATCATCTGATCAAGAGCAAGAGGTATACTGCTATACAGCAACTATGGAAGATTATAAAGTTGCCACAGCCGGTTCCCAAATACTGGCCACAGGCAGAGCCCTTATTAAATCCGATATCGTTCTGGAAAAGCAAAGTGTCGATTTTGCCACCTTACACATTGGAGGCCATAATTTATTTACGGTGTTGACTTCACCCTTTCCGAATAAAGATTTTCAGCAGATGCGGCAAGAGCTTGAAGATGCTTTTTACAAAGGTCATACAAACGAAGTCATGCGAAAAATTCATATACGGTTCGGGGGAAACAATTACTCAATCTGGCATCTTTTCAAGGATGAACAGCGGCGGATGGTTCACGAGCTATTAAGCGATACCTGGGAAGAAATTGAAAGGTCATTTCGCCACATATATGAGCAGAACTATTCGATAATGCTCATGCTGCGAAATATGAATATGAATTTGCCAAAAGCCCTGGCGGCACCAGCGGAGTTTATTTTAAATCAGGATTTGTGTGAAGTAATCCAGGCTGAAGAAATAAACATTGACCGCTTGAAAGAACTGACCGACGAAGCAGAGAGGTTATCGCTTCAACTGGACAAGGCGACCCTGAGGTATGAGACATCAGCAAAGATTAACAACCTTATGGGGATGTTTGAACAATCACGTGATGATATACAACGGTTGTCTACAATCGAAAGTGTTCTTAAAATTTTAAGGGGTATAGTCCCGGACATGGATTTGCAGTTGGCACAGAATCTTTTCTTTACAATCGGCAAAGAAAAATATCCTGAAATGAAGGAAAAGACTGCAGCACAAGACGAAGAAGCCGTAAATTGGGTCCAACTTTTCGAGCTGGTTGCCGGGCACTTGGGTTTGGTTATAGAATAAATTTTTTATTTAAAACTGCGAAAAGAAATATCTTGCTTGAGAAGCGAAATGTTAAAAAAAAGAGCTAGTGGGATATTACTACACGTAACATCTTTGCCCTCTAAGCATGGTATCGGCGATCTCGGACCGGAGGCGTATAAATTCATCGATTTTCTTGTAAAAAGCGGTCAGAATTACTGGCAGATATTGCCGCTAAATTACACTACAGCCACAACAGCTCATTCTCCGTACAATTGCTCTTCCGCTTTCGCTGGAAAGACCTTGCTAATAAGCCCGGAATTACTGTATCGTGCAGGCCTTCTGAAAAAGTATGAAATCAAAGATCAACCCTTTTTTTCTAAGATTCGTGTGAACTATCGCGGGGTTTTAGCCTATAAGAAATCCTTATTTAAGTTTGCCTTTGACCGCTTTAGAAAAAGCAACAAATTTGGGTATGCTTATGAGCAATTTAAAAGAGAAAACGCCTTCTGGCTTGACGATTTTGCAACTTTTATTTCTCTCCAGCGTCGCTTTAAAAAACGCAATTGGCATGCTTGGCCAAAGTATGTAAAGGATCGCCACGGAAATGAGTTCAAAGAGATCAAGACCCAATTGCAACCTGATATAGAACTGCAATCCTTTCTGCAATATATGTTCTATAAGCAGTGGGTTGACCTGAAGGGCTATTGTACCCAACGAGGCATCCAGATAATCGGAGATATTCCTATTTACGTGATCTATGATAGCCCAGATGTTTGGGCACACCCTGAAATCTTCAAATTGAATCGATACAAGAAGCCTAGATACATAGCGGGGGTGCCGCCGGATTATTTCAGTCGTACCGGACAATTGTGGGGTAATCCCGTCTACGACTGGGAAGCCCTGAAAAAAACAAATTATACCTGGTGGATAGAACGAATAAGGCATAGCATGAAGATGTTCGATTTCGTCCGTATTGACCATTTCCGTGGGCTAATAGGTTATTGGCAGGTCCCTGCAGGTAGCAGAACAGCCAAAGATGGTGTGTGGAAAGAAGGCCCTAAGGATGATTTTTTTAAGGTTTTGTTAAGGCTTTTTCCCAGAGTTCCTATTATTGCCGATGATTTGGGTTATATAACTGCTGATGTTAGAGAGGCTATTGAGAAATTTGCTCTGCCAACCATGAAGGTACTTCAGTTTGCCTTTGATGGTGACCCGGCGGTCAATCCTCATATCCCACACAATCATATCGAAAACTGCATTGTTTACACCGGTACTCATGACAATAACACGACAAGGGGGTGGTTCAAAGAAGAGGCCAATCAAGAGCAGAAAAAGCGGTTAAAAGAGTACATAGGCTTTAGAGTATCTTCCGGTCAGATACATTGGCAGTTTGTACGAATGGCCATGAGCTCCGTTGCGAAATTGACTATAATTCCCGCCCAGGATATTTTAGGCTTGCAGGCTACAGCCCGTATGAATCAACCAGCCTCCAAGAGGAGTAATTGGTTATGGCGTCTGAAACCAGGCCAGCTTAGCCCAAACCTTGCCAGGAAACTGAAGCAACTGACCAAAACATACGCCAGAAATCAAATCAGAAAATGAAACTGTAGCATCTTTGCTAAGCATTTAAGCTGCTGAAGTTAATGCTTCTATTAAAAACTCGAATTTTTTATCATGTACGGCATTATTCCCGAACATAAATTTAATCCTATCCCGCCAAAGCACACGGCGAAGACAACTCAATGCGTCCGCAAAGCTCGGAGAAGTTTTGCCTGGATACCAAGGTTGAATGAAAAACTTTCTTCGTTTCGATTTTTGACAGAGATAACAAAGCGTTAACTTTTTTATAACAAACTTATGCCAACAAAAGGAGTTTTTTTCAACTGGTGCTGTGAGAAATGCGGGTTAGACTTCTGGGTAAACCCACGGCTTGCGGTACTCACGACGAAGCAGCTTGTTAGCCTCGGGATCATCGATGATCTGTTCTTTCTCACCGTCCCATTGGATACTGCGTCCAATCTTATATGATAGCATCCCCAAAAGACTCATGTTCGTAGAATAGTGTATATCCTCAATGTCACAGACCGGACGCTTGCCTGTCTTGATCGCTTCAAGAAAATCTGCCCAGAGTTCTTTAATGTTCTGAGAGCCCGGCTCGTGCAGTTGAGGCTCTTCATGGATTACCGGGTCTCGTCTGCTCATCGGATAGAATCTCCAGCCGTCCTGCCAGCCCATGTGGAACGTCCCTTTTGTTCCGTAGAAATAGCAGCCAACATTCTCACCTTTATCGGCATTACCACCAGCAAACTGCCGGTGCTCCCAGTAGACCGTGAAATCTTCAAATTCATAAACCGCCACCTGATGGTCCGGTGCATCGGTTGTCTGTTCTTGCTCGGTCAAAATAGCAGGTCCCTTGATTGGCCGACCACCTGTCGAAAAAACCTTTCGTGGCCATTTCTTCTGTAGTATCCACAGAATCTGATCCAGCCAGTGCACGCCCCAATCGCCGAGCTGCCCATTTGCGTAGTCCAGATAGTGGCGGAATCCTCCCGGGTGAATACCGCCGCTCCATGGATTCTTGGGATTACCGTTGTATGGCCGCAGTGGCGCCGGGCCGCACCACATATCCCAGTCTAAACCTGCCGGTGGGTCAACGTTCTTTTTCGGCTTTTCTGGACCGCCTCCATAATTCACAAAAGCACGTACCATACCGATTTTACCAGCCCTACCTTCCTGTAGGAATTTCATTCCTGAGACGTTGTGTGGCGAGATACGTCGATGTGTGCCGACCTGCACAACGCGCTTAGCTGCACGCGCAGCGTTAACCATTGCCCGGCCTTCCATAATAGTGTGCCCGATTGGTTTTTCGATGTAGACATGTGCCCCCGCCTTGACCGCCGCAATCATCGGTAGTGCATGCCAGTGATCAGGCGTCGCTATGATAGCTATGTCGGGCTTCTCTCGCTCCAAGAGATCTCGATAATCCTTGTACTTTCTTGGCGTCTCGCCGCTGAGTCGCTCTACTTCTTCGGCAGCCGGGCTAAGTATATTTTCATCTACATCGCACATCGCTGCTATCCTGCACTGGCCTGATGCCAGCGCAACCCTCGCGATGTTCATACCCCACCAGCCAGTCCCTATAAGAGCCGTGCGATACTTTTCATTATTGCCGGCCCTTAATATGTTCGGTGCGCCCAAAGCAAGACCAGAGGCTACCGAGCCTTTAAGAAATGCTCGACGATTCATAGACATGGTTACCCTTTTTTATTACGTAGTTAGGAGCTGCCGGAGTGTTTCTTCACTGCCAGCAACGCGGTTGTGCTGTCGGTTTTAGCTTTACGAAAAAACTGGCATAATGCTCCGACTTTTAGTCGGGTATGAATGCCGTAAGAAACCAATTTTCCTTATTTTTAAAGAAGCCCTGACCTTCGGTCGGGGAGCTTCACTCCAATGGCTCGATATATATGTTGCGATATTCTATCGGTGCTCCTTCACTTTGCAGGCAAATCTTACCAGATTTTTCCGAGCACTTTGTTGCGACATTCTGCAGCACACCATTGACCAGCACAACCAGCCAATCGTCCTTACAAATGATATCGTATTTATTCCATTGGCCAGGTGGATTCTCGCTGCTTTCCTTTAGCTTTATAGTTCGCCGACCCTGTACACGTTGGCCGCCTTTAGCGTGTTCTGCAATCTCAACTCCACCGATCACATAGAAGTCACCGGCGTTACCTGAGAATAACTGACACTCAAGGCTTTTCGGCCAGACTTTGTCAGGCCCACTCATGTGAACGAGCACGCCATTGTTGCCTCCATTTCCAACCCAGCGCCACTCAACGTGCAGCAGGTAGTTCGCATAATCCCTCTCAGTTCGCATGTATCCCGCAGGCTTGCCTGTGCACCTTATGACTCCATCACCAATCGACCAGGTCTTCGTGACGTCATAGTCTGAATCGGGCACAAAGAGCTTCCAGCCGGTAAAATCCTTACCGTTCCATAACATAACCTTTTCCGTTGGTACTATAGGTTCCTGACCTTCTGATGCGGCAAAGACCAACTGGGCTAATAGTCCGAGCGCTACTAAGTGAGCCACAGTTACAATTATTGACTTTTTCATAAGACATCCTTTCAACTTACAATAATGTTTTCTTTCGCTCCAAAGAGTTATTGTTACTCTTGCCTGAAATTATTATAACTAAGAAACATTTTTAAGCACTATATTAGTTGTGTTTTGCCTGGCACCGCAACAGGCCGGATTGGCAAATCCCCGAATTTGTATTCAGGCGGACTCAGGTCTAACTTGGATGCATTCATCGCCCAGTCCCATTTAAGTGCTCGACCCGTATAGGCACTCATTCTACCCATAATACAGGTCAGCGTACTTTCTGCGACGCGTCTGCCCTCATTCAGACGCTCACCTGCCCGTATCGCTGCAATCTGGTCTGCGTGTTGCTTTAAGCAGGGATCTTTTTCGTCCCAGTTGTATTGCGTTTTACTTGCACCTTCGATAACGGCCCTTCCGAAGTCCATATAAGCCTTGCCTTTTGTACCCACTAACCTTTGGTCACAGCGAACGCTCAAGCCGTCAATCTGAGCACCCATATACTCAATTCGCACGCCATTAGGATACTCATACTCAACCGCAAAGTGGTCGTACACATTTCCATATTCAGGCTTGGTTCTTATTTCCCGTCCTCCCATTCCCATACACTGCACCGGATTTGCACCAAATGCCCAGTTCATTATGTCCAGATTGTGAACGTGCATTTCTGCGATAAAGTCACCCGAAAGCCACGTCATAAACAGCCACCTTCGAAGCTGCCATTCCGTATCTGACCACTCAGGCTGTCGCTCCTTTGGCCCCCACCCGAGCATACCATCGCCTATCCTTACGCATTGTCCGCCTACAAGCTCACCTATGGCTCCATCGTGAATACTTTTGATACTCTCGAGCAGATGTGATATTCGCCGCATTTGTGTCCCTGCCACAATTGTCAGACCGTTCTCATCCGCCATCTCCGAGCAAGCTATTACCGAGCGCACACCGACAGGATCAACAGCAACCGGCTTTTCCATAAAAACATGCTTACCTGCCTCTATCGCAGCTTTCAAATGCGAAGGCCTGAAATGTGGCGGCTCAGTCAGAATAACCATGTCAACATCATCGCAAGCTATCACCTTCTTGTATGCGTCCCAGCCTACAAAACACTTATCTTCATTTACATTAACCTTATCGCCTACCGTTTGCTTTAAGTAGTTGAGCGAACTTTGCAAACGGTCTTCGAAAAGATCACCCATCGCCACAAGTTCGACTCCATCAGCCGAGTTCAGGCAGTTTGTCGTATCGTATGTTCCTCGACCGCCACAGCCGATCAGACCCAACCGGATTTTGTCGGACCCACTTGCAAACATACGCTCTGTCCCAAGCGCAATCGTCGCAAGTCCAACTGCAGATGTTTTCACGAAATCACGCCGTGACAACGCCTGCGTATCTCGATTTTGCCTGCTGTTCATTGAATATCCTTTCTGTGTGTTACTTATGCAGGTGCAATTCATATAAGCAGCTAATTCAGCTCCGTAACCTAAATATGCAGCCGATAAGTTTACTCTTTTGTGGAATTATTAGCAAGAATACCTCTACCCAAAGGCCCCGTCAAGCGTGATTCCGGTTGTCCATTATTAACGGCTGCATGTCACATTTGTAGGTAAGACTTTGCCGTTGCTATCACGGTCGAAACTGGCCCGCCATTATTGTCACCTCGACTGAGGCCCGTTCCCTCTTGTCACCTCGACCGAGGCCCGCAGGGCCGAGTGGAGAGGTCTGCCTTCAAAGCAGATTTCTCCGCTTCGCCCCTTAGGGCCTACGGTCGAAATGACCTGTGTCTACGTCGTCAGGTTTTACTGCGAAGTGTGGCGCCGTAAGGCGTCCTGTGGACTTGCACCTTTACAATCTTGGCATTTACCCCTTATTAACTATTGAAGAAGTCTTACAATACGCTTGACATTCTGATCTCAATAAAATAAGATGTGTTTAAGCAGAAACGGTAGGTAGGCGTCTCTTCGTTCGTTTCAAAGCCTTTTACCCACAAAAGAGCGACATTTAGAGTCCAAGCCCTAAGTTATCACTGAAACTCATTAACCGGGATTTGCCATTCAATATTATAATAAGCGCTCCTGTACACCACACTGTCAATAGTACGACAATAGTAAACTCGATTTCAACAAGTCTTGTGTCTATCCACAAACACGGGCAAAACACTTGCCAGAAAAGTCGGAAAACACACCAAGACGCTTAACAACCAACGCTGGGGCAGCCTTCCTAAGCAAACTTATCACCCCCGAATTATCTCCGTCGACACCCATGCCCTCCCCATAACAATACCCAGTACTAGCCTGAGCCACAACATGGCCCTTCCCGACAACCTTCAAATGCAAATCTGCATTCCTATCATTGCTTCTATAAAGACACCTCCCGTGCTCATAACTGACCGCAAGAGCATATGGTCGCGATCCTATTTTATTCTCGTCATTCTTCATAGAAATTTGCTGGCAGATTGGCGCCTGTAAGCTTAGCCTTACGAAAATCCGTTCTATCTCCATTGGCCCTACTTCCCAGTTTTGTTCCTGTAAGATTTGCCAACTCTAAATTAGCCCCGTAGAAGATAGCTCCTCTGAGGTCTGCTCCGCTAAGGTCAGCCACTTTTAGATTGGCGAAATGTGCATTCAATGCGACAAGTTTCGCTTTTTTCAGATCTGCTCCATATAGATTAGCATAGGCAATCATCGCCACTGAAAGATCGGCTCCCTCGAAGCTCGCTCCAGTTAAGTCAGCTCCATAGAAAGTTGCATTTCTGAGATCGGCTCCACCAAATTTTGTCATCTGGAGAGTCGCTTTCTTAAGATTAATCCCTCTAAGCTGAGCAAACGAAAAATCCATTCCCACAAGATTCGCCCGTTCTCCTTCGGAACCATTTGATTCAAGCCATTTCGCATGGAGTGCAAGTATTTCATTAAGATTCTTGATTTCTTTTTTGTTATCTTTATGCTTTTGGCGAGAGTTTGCCGACTCGAACGTGTTTCCGTCCGAAAATTCTCTCTGACTCCGTAATCGCTCCATCCGAATTTCGATTAGATAGACGAAGTAGGGCCCGCACCATGATCTTCCTTCACCCATTCCCCATTTCATTAGGTTCTTCGGTTTCTCGAAAACGACGCTCCATTCTTTGTCCCGGATTTTCTCGAAGAACTCTGGTCTTGTGGAATCCTTTTTATCGAAGCCCTTGTAGTCAGTTCCCAGGTCCAGGACGAAGAATTTGACATCACGTTTGGCGCATTCCAATGGCCATGTCTTTTCGAATCTTTCAATGACGGGAATCGGCTGGTAAGTATCTTCATTGGTAGGATAAGGTTTGGTCCTTTTCTGTCCCACATCAAGGAATCTGTAGAATGGAGTTCTGAGTTCGACGTATTTGTATCGCGAGTGTCTGACTTCAATTCGCTGGGCCTTTTCAATTTCGTCTGTTCCCAAGCTCCAGGGATACTCCTTTTGCCATCCGAAAGCTCCAACGGCGATTCCATGTGAATCAGTCTGGCAGGCAAGCTTGTATTCCATTTCTTGGGCTTCACGCTCGCCTTCCGGATGCCTACTTGTTCTCGGAGTTATCCAATATTCCCCCTCGAAAGAGATTTCGGCGTTTGGAATCGGTTCTCGCGTCTCCTTGTCAACCACTTCAATTCGCAAAGCCACCGTTTTAGGATGGACCATTAAGTTGTTGATTGTTGAGTCCCATGTACCCACATACCATCGCGTTCGTGCCCCGGCATCCTCAGCTTTAATGGTTATTGTAAGAAGCGTCGAAAGAATTATTAGTATTGGAATTGTCCTCTGGATTCTCATCGCAAAAACCTCCTAAAACATAGTGGTCTCACATTGGACGGTCTTGATGAGGATCTGGGCAGTTAGGCTAAAAGGCCATCCCTCAAAATAAGGCAAGACCGGCACCTTTCGTAACATGACAATAGTAATTTTAACGAGTTGGTGTGCTGTTTGCATAGGAAAAAATACACCTTTTTTTGGCTTTGTTCATTCAATACAAAGATAATATAAAAACGTTGGAGATTTGAACAAGAAGATAGTTCGATAATTGAGTCAAGAAGAAGGAAGAGGTCGGGCGGTGCAACACTCTTCCTTCTTCAGCAGAAATCACATTAACGGTCCTTCTTGGACCTGTTAGATTGCTTCTGGCGGCCATTATCTGATCTGCCTAAGCCATCCTGTGCTGCTACGTAAATCCACGTGTGGGCCAAATCTGACACTTTGGTCAGCAACGGCAGGATTTCTTTAGGGAATTGATGAAAGCACCAAAGCTGCAAGAGCCGGTGGATTGTCCTTCCGGCTCTATATGCCGATTGCCGGGCTGGCGGCGCTATCAATTGCGAGGAAAACAACGTCGTTTTTGTTAATTGTATCATCTGGGACAATACACCTGACCAGATCCTCGTAACCTCAGGCAATGACCCTGTAGTTAAGTATAGCGATGTAGCTGGAGGTTCAACCAGCCAGGGTAATATCAACCAAGACCCATACTTTGCCGATTCAGGCTATTGGGCAGACAGCCAGGACCCGAATACCCTGGTTGCACCCAGTTCGGCAGGTGCTGTTTGGATCGATGGTGACTACCATTTAATGTCGTGCCAGGGGCGATTCAATCCAGACACCGCCACCTGGGTCAAGGATTCCGTTGACAGTCCTTGTATCGACGCCGGCGATCCTAACTCAGACTGTAGCTTGGAGCCTGCCCCGAACGGTGATTGCATCAATATAGGTGCCTATGGCAACACAGCCCAGGCCAGTAAAAGTACACTCCAGACAACCGCCTTTGTACAGATTAATCTCGACACCAATCCCGGCTGGCTCATCGAGGGCGATTGGGCCTTTGGCACGCCACAGGGCGCAGGTGGTGCAAATGGCAATCCGGACCCGAACGCCGGATACTCTGGCGTAAATGTCTATGGTGTCAACCTGGCCGGTGACTATCGGGTAATGGTCGGCGATCCCTATTACTTGACAGCAGGGTCCTTTGACTGCACGGGGCGTCAGGCAGTTTCCGTTAGATTTGCCCGTTGGCTGAACAGCGATTTTTATCCATTTGTCGGCAATACGCTGGAGGTTTCCAACGATGGCCAAAACTGGTCCTTTGTTTGGCAGGCACAACACGCAGAGAAACTCGCGGACAGCGAATGGCAGGTCCTGGAGTATGACATAAGCGCCGTTGCGGATGGTCAAGGCAGTGTCTACTTACGTTGGGGCTATGAGATCATCAGCGACCACGCCTTTCCATATTCAGGGTGGAACATTGACGACATAGAACTTCGCGGCCTTTAAGTGATGGAGTCGGTGTCGGAGCATTGACAGCATCAGACCAGGTTGATACCTTCAGATGTATCAACAGAAGATCGGTTTGGAAGGCTTGGTGTGCATCAGCGGCGACTATCTGGTAGTGAGTGCTAGTGGATGCGACGATAGGTGGCAGGCCCAGCGCAGGATAAATAATTAATCATCAATAATTATATGGTTCTTTGCCCTGTCTTACCCGGCAATCTTTCTGCATCTGCCGAAGTCTATCCATTAATATCTCTGCCAGTTTTCTATCGCTCATATTCTTCACTTGCTCCGGAGTTATAGCTTTTCCATAGCAGATGGTGATCGCACCGCGCGAGAATATCTTTTTATATCTTGGCCAACATTCAAAAGCCCCATCAATCAAAACCGGCACTACCGTTGCCTCGCTCTTTCTGCACAATAACCCAAAGCCCGGCTTAAACATCGCAATCTTCCCGTCGCTTGTCCGCGTACCTTCCGGAAAAAGACACACACCTTTACCTTCTTTGAGTTTGCCGATAACCTTTTTTATCGTAGATACGTCTGCCTTGCCACGCTTCACCGGTATCGTATTGACCGAAGCGATAAGTGTGGCAAAGAAAGTGTTCGTAAAGAGCGAGTCGCGGGCAACAAAGTGTAAATGTCGTTTCAACGGCACACCGCAGAGTATCGGGTCAAGATAGCTCTGATGGTTGCTCGCAAGTATGACAGCACCGTTGTTAGGAACATTTCTTGTCCCATACACGCGGAAGCGGAAAAACAGCATACAGAAAATTCTACAAGCCCAGCGAGCAAGCCAGTACCATACAGCTTTCAATGCTTTTTTGAACATTGCTCCTCTACGTAGCCCAGGACCTTTTGCACAACCTCCTCCAGATTCAGATCAGTCGTATCGATTATGATCGAATCATCCGCCAGCTTCAGCGGCCCAATCGTTCTGCCTTTGTCGCTGATGTCTCTTTCTTCGATCGCTTTTTGTGTCTGTTCAAGACTTTCGGAACAGCCCGTGGCTTGCAGTTCTATTTGTCTTCTCCTCGCTCTCTCTGATGCGTCGGCCGTCAGAAAAAGCTTAACATCAGCGTAGGGAAATACAACTGTGCCTTGGTCTCGGCCCTCAGTGACTATTTTCTTTTTTCCATCTGCAAATTGTCTTTGCATTTCGACCAGCTTTTCTCGCAATTTCCCTGATGAGGCGACGTACCGTACATTAGCTGTAACTTCAGGACTTCTTATTTGCTCGGTCACATCTTCGCCGTTGATATAAGCTGCCATCTTACCCTTTTCAGCCTTAAATCGAAATCTGTGCCCCTCAAGGGTATCTAGTAGTTGCGTTTCATCACTGATATCGACGCCAGCCCGCATTGCTGCTAATATCACCGTTCGATACATCGCGCCGGTGTCAAGAAAACTCGCGCCGAGCTTTTCAGCTAACAAGCGCGCTACGGTGCTTTTACCGCTCGCCGCAGGACCATCAATTGTAATAACAAAATCCGCCATATCAGATATGGTAACTGGTGATTGGTAATTAGCAATTTGTCAGTCGTGGCTGTTCAATCACTATTAAGGCCTTTCCATTTAACCAATAACCATTTACCATTTAACAAATTACTGCTCGGTCACCTTGATAGCAACAATGCTTGTATCATCGAGCTGCCTGGCAAGGCCAACAAATCGCCTTCTATATCTGAGTATATTTCTAACTATGTGTTCTGCTGACTCATTAGCAAACTCCTTTGTTGCTTCAACCAGTCGTTCTCTGCCCCATAGATCTCCATCAAAGTTCACGGCGTCGATAAGTCCATCCGTGTAGAATAGCAGACAGTCATCTCGTTTGAGCTCAACACTGTCAACCTCATATTTAGCATCTTGGTCTACACCGAGCACGAGTCCGCCTGTTTTTAAATCTGTTATTTCGCCATCTCTTAGCAGTATTGTAGGCTCGTGCCCGCAGTTACAGTACGTTATGGTCCTTTCTTCAGCATCAATGGTTGCAAAAAACAATGTGATAAACTCGCCATCCCTGCACTCAGCACACGCCATTTTATTGAAGTCTTCAATTGCATTCTTTGTGCGGATGGCTGTTTTTAATCCCATGTTCCTGTCGCCCTTAACGTGGCCATCGGTTCGTAAAATTTGCCTGAAGCTTTCCGTGTAAGCACGAACAGTTCCACGAAACCAGCTCATCATAATAGCCGCAGGAACGCCCTTACCTATCACGTCAGCAATCGTCACAATGATTCGGCTCTTGCTTATTTCAAGAAAATCATAAAAATCACCCCCGACATCAAAGCATGGAATATAGGTCGCCGCAATATCCAGACCGTGTACAACAGGCGCCTTTTCTGGGATCATCCTTCGTTGAACGATCCCTGCAAGCCGCATCTGCTCAGCTATTCGTGCTCCTTCGATTGCTTCCGAGTACAGTTTGGCGTTCGTTATCGCGGTCGCACACTGCGAGGCAACAGCCCTGGCAAGGTTTATATCGTCCTCGTCAAATTGTTTCGGCTTAGGACTGTAAAGCCGCAGCACACCAATCGGATTTTTTCTGAATTGCATCGCTACAGTTAGTTGGCTGACAAGGCCCTCCTTAATAGTTGCTTCCTTATATTTGACCCTGCTATCGACTCGCATATCATCAAGCACAATTGCCTCACCGGCAAACGCTGCTTTTACAACCTGGTCGTCCTTGGATACCACGCCTTTGTTGCGGTACTCCTCACTCAAACCATAAGTACTGCGCATCTTCAGGTCATTACTTTCCTCATCCAGAAGCCGTATCGAGCAGGCCTTGACCCCGACAATCTTCACCGCCGCCTCTGCCAGCTTATCCAGCACTTCCTGAAGTGAGAATTCGCCCGCAACCAGCGTCGTGAGCTGATAGATTTGCTCGTCCCTCTCGATTTGTTTCTTTGTCTTCTTCACCATAAGCAGTAACTGTCATCCACCCGCCGCATTATATGGTACTTAACGGCCTCAGTGAACTGTAATTTCCCAGTAGTCTGAATCATAGGCCGCTGCAGCAGCGACTATTCATCCAAATACACATTTGCTGGCTCTTTAGTTCGATACATCTTTGTAGATTCTTGCTGGCAGCGTTTCTATGTACAGATTCCGCCTGTTTTCTTAGTCGATCTTTACAGGAGCCTAAAATGGACCTGATATTATTTGGCATTGCCCGATGGTCGGCACTTTCAGCGGCGTGTAACGGTCCTTTTCCCAATCCCACTGAAGCCATCTTAGAGATGGATCATCCAGCGAAACCGCGAATGTGAATGAGACCTCCACCGGCTGTCCCTCATCGTCAACCTCCACTACCTCCACTAGCATACCGGGTAGTTTAAACCGCTCGCCTGCGTGAAACGGTTGTCCTGCTCCACGAACAGCACCGACATATCTATAGAAATAAACGAAGTGCAAAGGATACTCCTCTTCGTACGAAAGAAGATTCCCAGATAGTGAACGAACCACGATAGTCTGCTCATCGAGTCGGGTTATTTCTAACGGCCTGTATCCCGGCGACAGAACTCGAATCGCTCGCGGTATAGCCTTTCCTTCATAGGCATTCAGAAATGGCAGATATTGAAATGCAACCGGATACGGTGCATTTAGTACCACCAGCTCCTGTTTCTCCAATCCTGGCATCGAATCGATTTGCATCGTCGAGTATATCTCATCGACAATCATAGAGCTTGTAATCGGTGCTGCTACTCTCCTTGCCGCGGCTACCGGCAGGTGTGCTACTAATAGCAGCACGCAAAACATCCATATCGCCATTCGTTGAAGTTGCCTTTTAGGCAACCACTCAGCTCTGCTTATGACTCCAGCAGTAAATTGTGCAATCAAGCCGAAAGCTCCAAGCTCAACAAATAGTAGATTGCGGCTCATAGGGATCGTAGCACAAATCGGTAACACAGATAAACATGTCCCCACCAGCCAGAATCGTGCCAGCCGGTCCTTATGCAATAATGGCATGAAGAAAAAAAGTGCGATAGCTATAAAGACCGCAGTCCCCAATACGTAAAAGGACTGCATCGACTCAGGGATATAACCAAACACATCGACCGGTACACTGCTGATTTGCCCTGCAAGTATAAGTGGCCCACGCGTAAGAATCGCCCAAACGTAGCGCAATGGCTCACGAGCCAGGTCTAAGTACAAATCCCCTCCATAAGCACCATAGCCTCCGCTGTTATAGAATATACGCCACAGCACGACTATTATGGTAGCCGGCGCAAGGCTCATTAAGCGTCGCTTGAAGCTTCCTCGCTCAAAAAAAACTGCATAGGCAAATATATAAGCAAACATCGCTGCGCCCGCCTCAGCCGATAGAAGTGACCCAGCCAGACACACTACTGCCGCCACACCTGCCCCCGACGAATCCTGCTGCCGCCAGCGATGGTGAGCAAGCAACGCAAGCACACCGAAGAATAGTGAAAGAATGAGATTTCTGTTTGATATCCAGAGCGTTGGAAAATAGTTACTCTCACACAGAATAAAGAATACTGCCGCCAGCCCTGCAACCCATCGAGGAACGATCAGCGAGCGGTAAAGCATCGTTATAAAAAATACCACTGCCGCGAACCATAAAATGTTGTGCGCGTGCATAAGCGCCTCTGAACCGCCAAACAGGCGATAGTCCAGCCAATGTGTAAAGCTGGCGATAGGCCGCCAAGCTGAAACCTTAAAGCCATCGTACGTCCACCAGGGTAGCGCACCATATCGTTTCAGTTGTTGTAGATTTTTTTCAGGACTGACAACCACAAAAAGCTCCGAAAGCGCCGTTGATAACCTGCCGCTTTTTTCAGGTTTGATCCCTACCTCGGCAAGCTTCCCGTCTACCTGCCCAGGCCCAGCCAGCTCCGCCCAATGCCACAGATCATCAAACAATAGCCCCCCTCGCAGAGCAGGCAGCGTTAGTAAAATAACCACAACTGCTAAAAATAAAGGCAGATATCGGTATTCCAACATATAACGCAACCGATTGGAAATTTTACGAGCTAACATATTTCTGTACTCATCTCTGTTCTGCTTTACAGGCTTGCACGTATATTAATCTCAAGTTAATATAGAACTTAAAGTGCAAGGGTCAAAGCATAATATCTCTTGACCAACAGTCAATAGCAGATGTACCGTTTATGATGAATCTGATAGCCAAGCACATAATTTTCAAAGGGCATGTTCAAGGTGTTGGTTTTCGTTTTACCGCTCACAGAATAGCTAATCGACACAATATAACTGGCTTTGTCCGCAATCTGCCGGATGGCACAGTCGAGATGCTCGCCCAAGGCACACCGGACGATGTAAATGAGTGTATGCGGGACATAGAAGAGTCCTTCATAGGCTACATAAAACAGGTCGAAGCCAGTGATGTTCCTGCTGATTCGCAATACATAAATTTCAAGATAACCTTTTGATTTATGCTCTTTTTTAATTGATGACGGGCAAAAAGGATATTAATAGCATCGGGCTTATGGATATTGAAATGTACAGGGGCATTTTTCATTGTGACAAGAACGAGATATCGACATAATACGTAGAGAACATGGCTACCTGCGAAATATCAATGGTTTATTCGCAGGATCCAGGAATCGGGCTCTGTTGAAAAGGTCGGTTGTCATTTCGACCGAAGCGTCCCTGATGGACGCGGAGTGGAGAAATCTATAAAAAACAGACCTGTCCCGAGCCAAGCCGAGGGATTCCTCGACTCGGCTTCGCCTTCCCTAAGGGACGCCTTACGGTGCGCTCGGAATGACAGGTTTTTTAGGTTTTCAACTGAGCCTAGGAATAGCAAAGTAATCTTATAGTTGCATAAGGAGCACCAATTATGATGTGTCAGAGAATATTAGTTTTACTTTTTGTCTTTTGCCTGTTCTTATCTGCTGTTAGCTTACCAGCAAAGATTAGCACCGCAGCTCAATGTGTAGAATATGTTGCCCCAGCCGATTCGGACGAGCAACGCAAGTACCTGCTGGAGAGTATCGACGATGTTGCTGTAGTTCAACTCTACGTCGATGGTTTTGAGCAGCTACCTTTGCAGCAGAAAATTCTGATCTATCACTTGTATAAGGCCGCACTGGCAGGGCGTGACATCTTCGTCGATCAAAAGTACAAGCATTCACTTCAAATTCGCGATCTGATCGAGGAGGTCCTGACACACTCTGATGGAATTGACCCCAAAACGCTTGATGAGATTCGTTGTTACGCCAAGCTTTTCTGGATCAACAATGGACCTCACAATCCCATAACAAGTCAGAAGAACGTGTTAAAATGCTCCTTCGAGGATTTCTCACGTGCTGTGGAAAAGGCCGAGGCGAATGGTGCTACGCTGCCCAAACGGAAGGGCCAGAGTACAGAGGATCTCCTAAGTCTTGCTAGGCCAGTTCTTTTTGATCCAAACGTCGACTTCCATGTGACGAATAAATCGCCCGGGCAAGGCCGGGACATTCTTCAAGCCAGCGCCAACAACTTATACGAAGATGTCACTTTTAAGGACCTCGAAGACCTCGAAGAGCAGTATCCTTTGAACTCCAAGCTTGTTAAGCGGCCGGATGGAACACTTCAAGAAATCGTATGGCGTGCCGGTTTCGATGACGTGATCCCACCGGGAATGTACGCTGATAAGATTAACGCCGTAGTTGGGCATCTGGAGGCAGCCGTCCCTTATGCTACTGCGAAAATGGCTCGGGCCCTGGGTCTTTTGAATCACTACTACCGCACAGGAAATCCTATTGATTTCCGTGCCTATAATATTGCTTGGGTCACCGACGATGATTCTCCCGTAGACACAATCAATGGTTTCATCGAAGTCTATGTCGACGCCCGTGCGCAGAAGGGGGCTTGGGAAGGAATCGTCTATTTTAACGATCCCAAGAAAATGGAGATGATACGAAAAATCGCTGAGAATGCCCAGTGGTTTGAAGACCACATGCCTTACGACCCCAGATACCGCAAGCCCGAAGTTAAAGGCATTTCAGCTAAGGCCATCCAGGTCGTGATGGCAGCCGGCGACGCCGGACCGGTCACTCCTATAGGCATCAATCTTCCGAACCCACGCGACGTGCGCGAGCAGTATGGAAGCAAGTCGGTGTCTTTGAGCAATGTAATAGAGGCGTATGACAAATCTAAATCTCCTGAGGAGCGCAGGGAATTTTGCTTTGACGAAGCTGAATTTGAGCGAGCGACGAAACACAGGCGTCTTGTTCTGGACCTGCATGTGAATATGCACGAGGTCATCGGACACGGTTCGGGCCGCGTTTCCGAAAGTCTGAAAGTGGATCCGGAAGAGGCTATTGGAAAGTACTATTCTGCTTTAGAGGAGGCGCGTGCCGACCTTGTGGCCCTTTGGTTCATCGGTGATCCTAAGCTCGTCGACCTGGGACTTGTTGATGGCAAGGACCATAAAGAGGTAGAACGTGCAACATACGAGTCCTACACCCGCGGTGTCCTGGCTCAGCTTCGCCGAGTTCGCATCGGTGACAAATTGGAAGAGGACCACATGCGAAATCGCCAGATGATCGTGCGTTGGCTGATGGACAACACGAATTCCATTGAAGTCAAGCATCAAGATGGAAAAACGTACTATTTGGTTGTTGACGTCTCCGAATGGAAGAAAGGCGTGGGCAAACTCCTAAGGGAAGTTCAGCGAATCAAATCGGAAGGGGATCGAAAGGCCGCCGAACCGCTGTTTGAGAAGTACGGCATCCGGTTCGATCCCAAACTGCGTAACGAAGTGGTCGCTCGCTATGAAAAGCTGGATCGCCCCTCTTATACCGGATTCGTGATGCCGAAGTTAACGCCAGGGCTGGACGAGAACGGAAACATTAAAGATGTGCGCGTTTCCTATCCTATGGATCTCGAAACACAGATGCTCGAATGGTCTGGAAGATCATCCGACGATTCATGATTTATAGCGGCCTTTCGAGCTAAGCAAAGCTGCACAGTGCGAAATACAATTTCACTCTCCACGATGTCGGACGACGCCGTGCTTTCGAGGCACAACCAAATCGGCCTTTCTTTCCGGCTGATCTGCTTTTACGCTGTAGTTGACGTCCATAATTTCAACAAACTCTGCTGTATAATCTTTTAGTACGCCCGAATATTCAAACAGCTTATCGCCCTTAATCATTTTGAGCACTACCTTATGACCAATATATCTTTCCAGCAACGGCTCAAAAGAGGTTCCTGCCGATCCAACTAATTCCTGTTTCATCTGAGAAACATATTTATCTTGAGAGCTCAGCACCCTTCCTGCAGGAGTAGCCTTCTTAGCCTGACTGAGCAACAGATTCACTACCTCTACGATCGAATCTCTGACTGTTTTGAATATATTTTGTATCTTTCTTCTGAGTCTTCGTAACCTCCCCGGATGATAGGTCTTTTTCAGCTCTATTTCCCTCTTTTTCTTATTGGTTTCGCTCAGCTCATCATGGAAACAAATCACAGCCCCGATATTAGGATATTCGTACTTGTAGAGAATATAGCTTGTTTCGTCATGTCCTTTTTCATCTTTATGCACCTGTGGGTATATAAACTCCAGCCCCGTATTTTCCACTCTCATCTTACCCCAGACTATTTTGCCGGACGTTTCTTCCAGTGTTACCATGTTGTGCTCAAAATCCATTAGGCATTTATCGCGACTTCTCCTTCTGACAAATGCCGCTACAGCAGTAGCCAAAACAATAAATATTATTGTTATGGCCGTGTAGGGTATAGTCACAGCGAATACATAAAACACGCTCAAATCCTTTCGTTCCCCCAAGAAACTATTTGCTTGATTCCAGCTTTATCATGAATTGAGGTAACAGCGCCTATAATCTGTCTGACATAATGGATCAGCATCAAAAACCTTAGATTTGCGCCAGCAAGACTGTGTAATTTTTGCCATAGTACTCAGCACATTTTGGGCATGTTGTATAGAAGAAGTAGAGCTTTTCAAATTCCTTGTTCTTGGATTTGACATAAACCTTCATTTCTTCTATCCAATTCTTGATGTTACTATATGGTCCCTCAAAAACTTTCGTCAGAAAGGTTCCTGATATCCGTACCATCTTGGCCCCAGGCACATCCTTTGCCACTGCAATATAGATATCCGACCCCCAAAGCGAGTTCTCATCCGAGAGCATAACAGGCACCGGTGCAAGAGCACCAGCCTTGTGGATCATTTCCATATTCTTAACCATTACATTTCCAAAATTCAGTGGAATGTGCATGAAACTTCTGACATGGTCTTTAATGAATAATTTATCCTGAAAGGTTATCTCTTTTTCATCCCAAGGCTCAGGATCAAATCTTGGACAGCAGCCTGTCTCTGATTTGGCGTAGATTTTATCCATGATAATCACCTCATCTTCACAGCAATGTGTTTGTTTTGGACAATACCTATCTATACTAATATGTCTGAGCAAAGTTTGCAATGCTGAGTAACCATCTTCAATACTCTCCAGCCGATTTTCCAATTTATAAGCTTCTCAGGCTTATTTAGACGGAGTGAATTAGCTTCGGCCTAGCAGGCTACCTTTGGCAGCTTCATCGAGGATGTACAATACCATTTATGCCGGTGATATTATGGTTAGTATTGTCGTGAGAAGCAAAAAGACAATAGGAAAATGCAAAAATGAGGGTCCACCAATAGTCTTAAAGCAGACAGGGCGGCGATGAAACTGACTCACTTCGCAGGGTAGTAAGCCTTGCACTGCTTAATGCTACGATTCGCAAGAATGTGCGATAAAACAAAATGAGTACCGATGGTGAGCTTGCAAATCTACATTACTAGTAATAATAAAGGCCATTACAGAATTTGAGTTGAATTTCCATCTATGAAAATCGGCATCATTGCAGATGCCTATACAGGAAGAAGGCATTGTTGCCCTATGGTTTTCTTGTTCTTCTGATCTGCTTAGTTTTGTCGAAGCATTACCATATATTATACAGACCGTCTCCTATATGAGAAAACCCCAACCTACCCTTAGAAAAAGATGGGCTGGGGTCCTATAGCACTCAACAGGTCTGGCCTACCAGAAGAAAGCCGGGGGGCCATTAAAGCGGGGCACTGCAGTGTCACCTTGCATATCCGGATCGAACTGTCTCCATTCCGTATGGCCATCCAAAAAGCCAACATTTCCCCCGATAGGAAGGGTTTCACCTCTCAAATGGTTTGTTCGATCGTACACTCTACTTTCTGAGTAGATGCCTCCAGCAACCTGGGCAAAATTGTATCCGTATTTTGCTCCGTCTCGAGTTACTCCCATTATAGAATCAACAACCAATTCTCTCATGGCTGGAAACTTCTCTTGAACTGTCTTTAACCAGATCTTCTGCGTGCTATCTCTTTCATAGCGGTTAATCTCAGGCCGTGTTCCTTGAGCAACATCCAATATAAAGCAATAACCGGATACAATAAAGCCATCTTCTCTTGTGAACCTTCGCCCATTCCACGTGTCATTATTGAACATCCAAAACAGGTCATTATACTTCTGGTGGGTAGAGTTTGATGGGCAGTAGAACATCTCTCGTGTCATACCAGCCCTAAGCATGAAGTGTACGGTATTAACCGCGACATCCTGCAACCAGTATCCGGCAGTGGCGGGCAATGGAAGTGTTGTATTGTTGTCATTTGCGTACATAGTTAAGGCAAACAAGTGTTGACGAATGCGTGTTTCACATGACCTTTGCTTAGCTTGTTCTCTGACTCTCGACAGTGCCGGCAGTAGTATTCCCATCAATAAGGCAATTATGGCAATGACAACAAGCAGTTCTATGAGTGTGAATGCTCCTACCCGTTTTCCAGTTCCGAACCAAGCACGAAGGCTATAGCGCATGCTCGAAGCAGCACCGGGACGACCTCTATTAACCAAAACAGGCGTATTCTCTACTGCTTTGATAAAATATACGTTTTGCATTACTTAACCCTTTCATGAGTCAATAACGAGGTTTATTAGGCAGCATACTTCGCCTACCATAGAACCTCCCTTTTATGATATTATCGCAGAAACATGCTTCCTGAAGCAAGGCGCAATCGCGTTTTATTTTAACCATTTTGCGAAAGATTTAATTAGCCCAAATTGATGAACGTCAATGGAGTATGACCTTCTTTCTTTAAGCGATTTTAGATTACCAATGCTGTTTTAGATACTATCTTAATATTTTGAATATTCAGAGTAGGTTGCTTATGCAGCATTGCTTCTAACTCGGCGTACTTTTTCTACGGTACTCTCGAAGACTGATTCCTGTTAACTTACGGAAGTATCTGGCGATATGCTCCGCACTATCGAATCCACATCGCAGTGCAATCTCTCTGACAGTCATGTCGGTGCTAACCAGAAGCTGGATGATGCGATCGACACGCATTCGCCTGATTTCTTGGTAAATTGACCTTCGTAGCGCCGTACGAAAACGATTCTCGAGAACTCGCCTTGACACCGTAGTAGCATCTACAACGTCCCTTACTTGTATGGCCCTATCAACGTTTTTACGAATGAAACGAATCGCAGTTGCAACCTCAGTATCGGAAACTGCCGCAATATCTGTGGAGACACGAGTAGTAATGTGGGTCGGAAAAACAACAATTCTTTTACCTATCGCATTTTTGCCTTTCATCATCTGATCGAGCAGCTCGGCCGCCTCATAACCCGCAGCTTCGGTTCCCATTGCGATGCTGGATATCGGGGGATCGGATAGATCACATACAAGCACGTCATTATCTACGCCGATAACCGCGACATCTTCAGGGACATTTACTCCTGCCAATTCGCAGGCTTCGACAACTTGCAATGCCCGGTCGTCATTGCAGCAAAATAAAGCTACTGGCTTGGGCAGAGACATCAGCCAGTCGATAATCAAGTATCGTTCATTCTCCCATAAACGTTTTGCCTTGGACTTCGGCTGCTTATAAGTGTTGACCTTAAAATTGTCCTGCTCGAGTCGTTGTTGAAAGAAGTGGTTGCGATCTCTTGACCAGACGAAATCATCGAAACCACAATATGCGAAATTTCGAAATCCTCTATCGAGAAAATGTTCGGCGGCCATTCGCCCGATCGAGGGTGAGTCCGTTATAATAGCGGGAAAATTCTTATACATGTCCCTGCTGTGCTGTACAAAGATTACCGGGAATCCCGAGTGCATAAGAATCTGAGCAACTTTAACATCGCGGGCTATTGCTCCATCAATCTTCATCTCTCTCCAGTCGGGTAGCGACGAGTCCAGTGCCAGCGGCCTTCGATAGATCCGCCAATGCCCATGCAATCGCGAGTATTTTGCAATTCCGTGTAATAAGCCTCTGCCAAACTCTCTCGAGGTTTCCACAAACAACAGCACATTGGACGTGGTTCTTCGACCGTGGACCGGAGGTGGTTCTTCCTGAATTTTCCTCGATACACCCTCTTTCATACATGCCCCTTATCAAGATGATAGTTGGCGGGAGATTTTCTGCTCCAGACACAAAACCGTAAAAGGAAAGTCGAGCTTGTCCGCTATCCGATTATCAACCTCTATCTGAAATCTCCGAGTGAACCTATTCAGTTGTACTCGTCATAAACTCCATAAGAACATCTACGTAGCTATCCTCATCTGCTGTGCTGTTGATATATGAATGAATAGCAAAACATATTCAGTGTCACCATAATATAGCTACTTCCACAATAAAATTCAAAAATACACAGATACGCGTGCGCTCAAATAATACTGTTTTCGATGGGTCTTTTACTCTGTAGTAGGTTCGTATCCAAGTTTACCCCAGACAGCCTTCTGCACCTTGTGTAGATCTGTATTGCCTGGTTGGGCAACATTACGATCATCCCAAGTGGTCTCTGCAGTACGCTTATCATTCCATTTCCAGTATTCACTGTGTCCATCAGCAAAAGAGAAGGTCGTCCCTCTGCTGTGCAGCTTTGGCGGGGGGTCATACCATGCTTCCTCCGAATACAAAACACCCCATGTACCTGGACTAACTGGATCTTCACCAAGAAAAACCATCCTCTCAGATGGCCTGCGGATTTGATTTATATTTTTTATTTTAAGGTCCGGAGTATAAGCATCCCAGCCACAATAACCATTCATTGAATCGACTATGGTATACGTCAGTTGCCGCTGCCGCTGAGCATTTGGGCATTTGTAAAGTTTTAAATTTTTACAATATCGCCATAGTTGTCCTTTTTCGATAGCTGTTTCCCATTCCATAATAGTACTATCATGGCCTCCCGTAGGCCAGTGCACCCACCAAGTATTCACAGGAGGGTCACCCGAGTAACTTACATCACTGTTTACGATCTTGCCTTCACTGTCATTGGCATACATAATCCATGCTAACGTCAACTGCTTCAAGTTGCTAAGACAAACAGCACGTTTGCCCTGCTCTCTGGCTCGACTTAACGCTGGCATTAATATAGCCATCAGCAGTGCAATGATAGCTATTACCACTAGGAGTTCTATTAATGTAAATGCTTTTCGTTTATTCATGGCGATATTTGTCTTTTCTTTGATTATTTAACTACCCTATCTTATGATGCGCGAAATGGAATGATTGTTCAGTTAATTTAATTTCGCACGGTTTTTATCGTTTGAATTTAGCTTTTTGACAAAATATAGTATACCAAAAAGCTGCTTTTTTTGCAAGATTGCCTTGTGCTATTCTCTCGGTACTGAGTAAACCTATGCTGCCTTACAGATAACCTGAATGAAGGACCAGACATCACCTCATATGTGGTAACACGCTACGAACGAGGAGTTGATAACATCATCCCGTTTTTGCCATAAAACGGTTCGCGTTGCGGTTTTCAAGTTGGATGTAATTGCACATCGGGT
>CAYSPM010000021.1:0-1804 GCA_964432925.1 uncultured Pirellulales bacterium
GGCGCTAAAGAGTTATGACGACAGGTATGTGCAGGTGCTGCGCGACGGTGGGCATCTGACACGCGACCCGAGGATGGTCGAGCGAAAGAAGCCCGGCCAAAGGGGCGCAAGAAGGAGATTTCAGTTCTCGAAGCGATAGTTTGCACAGTTGCTTTTTGGTTATTACAATTGCCGCTGAGAGAAAATCTTGGCGGCATTTTTTATGAGGAGAAAATATGATACGCGTTGGAATAATTGGTGCCAGTGGATATACCGGGGCGGAGTCGATACGGATAATCCTGCGGCATGATGAGGCGGAGCTTGTTTATCTAAGTGCGCTGCCGGATGAGTGCGCGCACGTGGCAGAAGTATTTCCGCAATTCGCTGGCCGATGTGATCTGCAGATTGAGCCCTTGGATATTGATAAGCTTTCGGACTTAGCTGATGTGGCATTATGTTGTTTGCCGCATAAAGTGTCGATGGGATTTGTGCCGAAGCTTCTAAATGCGGGGCTGAAGGTGATTGATTTCAGTGCGGACTATCGGCTCAAGGATGTTGCTATTTATGAAAAGTATTATGTCGAACACACCGACACCGAGAATCTACAGCACGCGGCATTTGGTCTGCCGGAGCTTTTCCGTGATCGGATAAAAGGCGCAAAGCTCGTTGCCAATCCCGGTTGTTACCCGACGGGAGCGGCGCTTGCTCTGGCGCCGCTTCTTAAGCAAGGACTCATTAAGACGGATTCGATTATTGTCAACGCGGTAACCGGCGCATCCGGGGCCGGCAAGAACCCGTCGAGCAAGTTTCATTTTCCAAATATGAATGAGAATCTATTCGCATACGGGATCGGGACGCACCGACATATGCCGGAGATGGAACAGATCGCAAGCGATATCGCAGGTACGGCTGTTAAGATATTGTTTCAGCCTCATGTGGGCCCATTCGATAGAGGGATTTTATCGACGGTTTACTGCCAACCGAAGGGCAAGGTCGCGAGTGAACAATTGCACCAACTCTATATTGATTTTTACAGAGACGAACCTTTCGTGCAGGTGCGCAAAAGTGCGCCAGCGGTCAAGGACGTGATGGGCACGAATTACTGTCACGTTTTTGTTACTTATGTAAAAGGTCGGATCGTTTGCTTCTCAGCGATTGATAATCTGGTAAAGGGCGCGTCCGGCCAGGCGATTCAAAATATGAATATTGTATTTGGGCTGGATGAGACTCTGGGGCTTGAGTGATACAAGGTTTTGTGATGTTGGCAAGGATGTGCAAATATGAATGAGCTTGAAAGAATCTCGCAGAAGAGAGAGAAAGCGCATAAGAAGCTGTTGTCCATGAAGTCGAAGGTTTATGCCGCGTTTTTGGATTTGGAGAAGGCAGCATTCTCTGACGGTGCACTGGCTAAAAAGTACAAAGAGCTTGTTGCCGTTGGAATTTCGGTTGTGATTGACTGTGAGTCGTGTATGCAGTGGCATATCGAGCAGGCGGTAAAAGCCGGGGCTTCTGAGTGAGAGGTTTTGGAGGCGATCGAAGTTGGGATGGAAATGGGTGGAGGGCCTGCAACGGTCTCAGCGAGATTCGCACTTGATGTTATAGAGAGTGTATTCGGGAATAAGTGACTTTATATGCGGCAAGGGGTATTGAAAATTGCGACGTGTCAGTTTGCAGTGGGGTGGTCGATAAAGCGGAACTCCCGTTGTATTTGCGCATTTTTACATAAAGCAAAAAAGGATAAAGCTGATATTGTGCATTTTCCCGAATGTGCGCTGAGCGGTTATGTGGGGACGGACTTTCCGAATTTCGATGGCTACGATTGGGA
>CAYSPM010000021.1:1904-24825 GCA_964432925.1 uncultured Pirellulales bacterium
AAGCCGTATAATAGTTTGTATTTGATTAGTCCAAAAGGCAAAATTGTTGACCGATACGATAAAAGATTCTGTACCAAAGGCGACCTACGCCGTATGACACCAGGCAATAGATTTGTGAACTTCACTGTCAACGGTGTCAAATGCTCGCTACTTATATGTTTTGATGCGCGGTTTCCGGAGCTTTATCGGGAGCTTTACAAACAGGGTGTCGATTGCGTTTTGCAGTCGTTTTACAATGCCCGGCAGAAAGGGCCAAGCGTGCACACACACATTATGCGGCAGACAATGCAGTGCCGGGCGGCGGAGAACTATTTCTGGGTAAGCATGGCTAATTCGAGCGGGTATTACGCGCCGTATCCATCGTGTTTCATCCAGCCTGATGGCATGATTGTCCATCAGCTAAGAGCGAATCGGCCAGGCATGATGGTCAATAGCGTTGACTTGAGCAAGAAATTTTACGATCCGATGGCGGATTTCAGGGATATGGTTATTGCTGGGGCTCTTAGTAACGGGCCGAGAAAAATTGAAGGCCCACGGTCAAAGAATACAAAAAGTATTTAGGCTGTAATTGATAAACGGTATGCATCATGGGCTGACTCGTGCTACGTAGCAGAGCTACTTGGCAAAGTAGCAAGCCTATCCTAAGAAACTGTATACGAATAACGAGTAAAGAATAATAAAGGCGGGAGCAAAAAATATAGATGGCAAATAATACTCTTACTGCACCGAAAGGATTTTTAGCAGCGGGAGTGAGTTGTGGAATCAAGAAGTCGGGCAAGTTAGATATTGGACTAATTGTATGTCCGGCTGGGGCAACTTCGGCGGCGGTGTTTACGACAAATAAAATCCAATCAGCAGCGGTGCAAGTGTGCAGAGAACATATCAAAAGCCCCAAGGTCTATGCGGTTGTCGTTAACTCAGGCAATGCAAATTGCTGTACGGGACGCCGAGGAATCGAAAATGCAAGGCAAATGTGCGAGAAGACGGCGTTGCTCGTCGCCCATCGCTCGCTGGCCGGGTCACGAGTCACGAGTCACGAGTCACGAGACGTGCTTATTGCGTCAACAGGTATCATCGGAGAGCTATTGCCAATTAAGAAGATAAATGATGGGATACCAAAGGCGGTAGATAAGCTATCGAGTTCTACGTCGGCGGGTCTGGATTTTGCCAGGGCGATAATGACAACGGATAAAAAGCCAAAACAATCTTTCCGCCAATTCGATCTCGGGTCACGAACCACGAGCCACGAGCCACTAATTGCTATAGCCGGGGCGGTAAAGGGAGCGGGGATGATTGCGCCAAATATGGCTACGACGCTCTGCTTTATCACTACCGATGTCGCAATAAAAAAGTCGCTACTCGCAAAGGCGCTAAAAGCTGCGATTGGCGATTCTTTAAACAAGCTGACGGTTGATGGTCATCAGAGCACGAATGATACGGCGATAATTCTTGCATCGGGATTGGCGGGTAATCGGCCAATTGTAAGCGAGTGTCCTCGATACAAAAGATTCGCTAAGACTCTTGCGGATTTATGCCATGATCTGGCAAGGCAGATGGCTCTTGATGCAGAAGGAGCAACGCGGATATTCAAGGTTGTTGCCAAAGGCGCAGCTACAAAGGCCGATGCGGCAAAAGCTGCGAGGGCTATAGCAAATTATCCGCTGGTAAAATGCGCGGTGCATGGAGGCGATCCGAATTGGGGCAGGATTATCTGTGCTGTAGGCTCAGCAGGTGTGAAGGTAAATCCCCGAAAACTATCGTGCAAGCTCGATGATCTTACGGTCTTTAAAAATGGTGAACCAACCAGATTTGACGCAGAAAAGGCGAGCAAAATCGTATCACAAACTGAACACACAATCACCGTAGAACTGGGAGCGGGAAAGCAAAGCGATTTTTGCTATGGCTGTGACCTAAGTGCCGAATATGTAAAAATCAACGCGGAATATCACACTTAAGAGCTATAAGGTCAGAGTTGGTGGTGAAAAAGGAAGCATTCGGAAGATAATAGAATCTCTGGTTTCATTTTAGTTGTCTTGTTGTGCGCACAGATTTAACTCTGATTTCCTTGGTAAAAACAGTTGAAAAAAAGCTGTGTTTGGTTAAACTGCTTGGACTTATTTCTCATGTATATACGTAGTAGCGGCAAGATTCGAAAGGAGAAGACAAAGTGAAGGTTCTTAGCGGCATAGTGGGTTTCGTGATGGCTGGTTTTGTGTTCAGTGCGACGGCGATGGCGGCTGAAGGGGCTGAGTCGGCTGAATTGGCTGGTACGCCAATTAGCTGGTGGCTGGCTCCTGTGGGGTCGCTGTTGGCGCTTGGTTTTGCGTATTATTTTTATAGGAAGGTGATGGCTGCGCCCGAAGGTACTGAGAAAATGATAGAAATCGCACGCTATGTCCGCGAAGGGGCCTACGCCTATCTGTTCAGACAATACAGCGTTGTATCGCTGGTATTCTTGATCCTGTTGGCTATCCTGACGGTTGGCGCTTATATGGGCGTTCAAAACCCATTCGTTCCGGTAGCGTTTTTGACTGCTGGTTTCTTCAGTGCCCTTTCTGGTTTTCTGGGTATGAAAACCGCCACAAACGCCTCGGCCCGGACTGCTCAAGGTGCCAGTGGGAGTCTGAATCGCGGCCTGCAGGTCGCCTTTCGTTCAGGTGCGGTCATGGGCCTGGTCGTCGTCGGCTTCGGCCTGCTGAACATCACGGTCTGGTATCTGGTTCTTGATAGGCTCATCTACACGCCGGAACATATGAGACAAGGCCTCGAATTCCTCGGCCTGATCCTCGTACCCAAAGGAATGCTTCCCAGCGACAAGCTCTTCGAGATTACCACTACGATGATCACGTTCGCTATGGGGGCCTCTACCCAGGCCCTTTTTGCTCGTGTTGGTGGAGGTATCTATACGAAGGCAGCCGATGTCGGAGCAGATTTGGTCGGCAAGGTCGAAGCCGGAATTCCGGAAGACGACCCCAGAAACCCAGCTACCATTGCTGATAACGTCGGCGACAATGTTGGCGATGTCGCCGGCATGGGAGCAGACCTTTATGAAAGCTATATCGGATCAATCCTCGCAACGGCGGTACTTGGTGCCGCTTTGCCGCTGAGCGTGCTGGCAGAAAAGGGAATGGACCCGTTGAGAGCTGTTCTCGCTCCAACGCTGGTTTCTGGTTTGGGGATTCTGCTTTCTATCGTTGGAATCTTCCTCGTTCGCTGCAGGGAGAACGCGACACAGAAGAATCTATTGCATGCTCTACTGACGGGAACGCTGACTAGTTCCGGCTTAGTTGTAGTTGCCATAGCGATAATGGCTGGGACAGGCTGGATTAGCTGGGGTGTTTTTGGCTCGGCTGTCTCGGGGCTGGTAGCAGGTGTACTCATAGGGCAATTCACTGAATATTACACATCTGACAGCTACAGTCCGACCCGCGGGATTGCAGAGCAGACGAAGATGGGACCGGCCACTACCATCATAGAGGGTTTTGCAACGGGTATGTATTCTGCGGGTTTGCCGGTGATAACGATTGTGGTCGGGATTTTGTGTGCATTCGGTTTTGCAGGTGGTTTTTCGAATGTTTCCATGGGACTATACGGAATCGGTTTCGCAGCGGTTGGTATGCTGTCAACTCTGGGTATCACATTGGCGACTGATGCGTATGGGCCGATAGCGGATAATGCCGGCGGAAATGCTGAGATGAGCGGTCTTGGGCCAAAGGTCAGAGAAAGGACCGACGCCCTCGATGCCCTTGGTAATACCACCGCGGCGACAGGCAAAGGCTTTGCGATAGGTTCGGCAGCTCTGACCGCAATGGCGCTGTTGGCGGCCTATATCGAGGAGCTTCGTATATGGATCGCCAGACTAGCAAACGAAAGTGTAGATGGACTGTTTCATATTGGAGAGGTAGCGTTTTCGGGCAAAGAGGGTGTGGCTGGCGCGATTAACGCCAAGACGGCTGAGATTATGGATTTTATCAATGCCTACGGGATGAACATTATGAATCCGAAGCTGATCGGCGGGCTATTTATCGGTGCGATGATGGCCTTTATATTCTGCGCGATGACTATGAAGGCAGTCGGCCGGACGGCAGGTTTAATGGTGGAGGAAGTGCGCCGGCAGTTCAAGGAGATAGCTGGGATCATAGAAGGAAAGGGAAAGCCAGATTACGCCAGGTGTGTTACTATTTCGACCCGAGGTGCACAGAAAGAGATGATTTTGCCGTCGCTTTTAGCTATCATTGTTCCTGTTTTAACGGGACTATTGCTGGGTGTGGCAGGCGTGATGGGGCTTTTGGCGGGAGGGCTGACTTGTGGCTTTGTTCTGGCGATTACGCTGAATAACGCTGGTGGCGCTTGGGACAACGCCAAGAAGTACATTGAAAAGGGGCATCTTGGCGGCAAAGGTTCCGATGCCCACAAAGCAAGCGTGGTCGGTGATACGGTTGGCGACCCGTTCAAGGATACCTCGGGGCCGAGCTTGAATATATTGATTAAACTTATGTCAATAGTTAGTGTAGTGTTCTCAGGCGTTGTGGTCAAATTCGCTCCGGTTGTCAGCGGCTGGCTTGGCCTGGGCGGCAAGTGATTATGTCGGTTCTTGTTTGTTGCCGAGAGGCGCTTGTTCGAGGTCACGTAGTTGACGCAGTGAGTTGATGTCTGTAATCTGAAGGGTGGCAGGAATAGCCGCCTTTTTTATTGAACACGAGGATAAGGAATTTGGCGAAAAAGCAAGATGTAGAATCAAAGGCATTTGCAGTGGCTGCTGCAGAGATAGCAGCCAGCCGACATTGCAGCGACATTTCAATTCTGGATTTGAGAGGTCTGTCACCGGCAACGGACTATTTTGTGATCGCGACCGGCACAAGTGACAGGCAAATGCGCACGGTTGCCGACGAGATAACTAAGGCTGCGAAAGAGGAAAGCTTGCAGCGTTTCGGCATAGCCGGCTATCAGCACGCTCATTGGATTCTGCTGGATTTTATCGATGTAGTAGTTCACATTTTCGATAGCGAGCATCGGGACTATTACGACCTGGAGCTTCTGTGGGGCGACGCAAAACGAATTGATTATTGATGATTGATAATTGATTATTTGATGAAATTGGTCTGCGATATTCTTGAAGAAAAAATTAGTGCTGCGATGGCTGATGTCGCTGGGCAGCTCGTGCTACATAGCGAAGAGGCTTCGCTACTTCGCAAAGTAGCAAAGAATTGTGCCGCTATGGTAGGCCCGGCGACGGATCCTAAGTTTGGAGACTATCAGGCTAATGGCATAATGTCCCTTGCAAAACAGCTCGAAATAAACCCTCGCAAGTTAGCCGAAGAAATCGTAAGTAAGCTCAACACTGAACCTCGAACCCCGAACGCTGAACCCTTATTAAGTGACATCTGCGAGCCGCCGGAAGTTGCAGGTCCCGGCTTTATCAATCTTCGTCTGAAACCAGAATTCATCACCGAGAGTCTGCTTGAAGTTAACTCAGATCAAGATAACCTTGGAATAGAAAAAACATCTCAACCTCAGACAATCGTCGTTGATTTCTCCGGCCCGAATATCGCCAAGGAGATGCACGTCGGCCACCTGCGAAGCACAATCATCGGCGATTGTATCTGCCGAGTGCTCAGATTTTTAGGCCACGATATCAAACCACAAAACCATGTCGGCGACTGGGGGACACATTTTGGAATGCTCATCCAACAAGTCTTTGAAGGCCGAATGGCTGCTGCTTTCGAGGGAGTTACTGGCACTCCAGTGTATAAGCAAGGCGACTTCTCAGTGTCTGATACAGAGGAATTGTACAGGAAGGCCAAATCGCGATACGATTCCGATCCTAAATTTGCCCAAAAAGCACGTGAATGGGTTGTTAGTCTCCAGAATGGACACTTGGAAGCTATTGCTTTTTGTAAAAGTATTGTGCGAGCTTCGCTTTCTGAATGTCAGGAAATATATGACATGCTTGGCGTAATCCTGAAAAGAAAAGATGTTCGAGGCGAGAGTTTTTATAACGACATGCTGAAGGATGTTGTAGAGGAGTTGAAGAAACTGCCAGAAACGAGAAAGTCTGATGGCGCGGTTTGTGTCTTTCCGCCGGGATTTAAGAATAAAGAAGGTCAGCCGTTGCCATTTATGATTCAAAAATCCGATGGGGCGTATCTTTACGCGACAACGGATTTGGCGGCGTTGCGTTATCGAGTCAATGAACTGAAAGCTGACAAAATTATTTATGTCACGGATGCCCGGCAAAAACTGCACTTTGAGATGCTCTTTGCGGTGGCCAAGATGGCTGGATGGGACATAAAACAGAGAACAGAAGACAGAAGACGGACGACGGAGGACGGAGGACAGAGGACAGAATTTGTGCATGTTACTTTCGGCTCGGTACTCGGTGAAAATGGCAAACCTCTGAAAACCCGCGAAGGAGAGAACGTAAAGCTAAAAGATTTACTCGATGAGGCTATAGAGCGTGCAAAAAAGATCGTTGATGAAAAGAATCCTGATTCATCAGAGGAGCAGAAAGAAGGTTTATCAAAGAAGCAAAAAGAAAGAATCGCAGAAGCAGTTGGAATCGGAGCCGTCAAATACGCTGATTACTCAAATAATCGAACGAGCGATTATGTCTTTAGCTTTGACAAGATGTTAGCGATGGATGGCAATACTGCGCCGTATATGCAGTATGCATACGCGAGGATAAAATCAATCGAAAGAAAGGCGGAAGATAAGGACAAGGGCATAAATGTTGAAAAGGAGCTTGGGGAATTAGACGCGGTAAGTTTGACTGAGCCGGAAGAGCTTGATTTGGCTAAATACTTGATTCGCTACGGAGAGGCAATTCAGGCTGCTGCGAACGACTATCGGCCGAATTATCTGACGAGCTATCTTTATGAAGTGGCGCAGAAATTTAGCGTATTTTATACGAACTGTCCGGTCTTAGATGCTGGATCGGATAAGAGGCCTACGAGGCTCTTGCTTTGCGATTTAACTGCAAATACAATCAAGCACGGCTTAAGTGAGCTTTTGGGCATCGAGGTTGTTGAGCAGATGTGAAAGAAAACAATGAATACGATTTATCTACTCGTGCTTCGTAGCGAAGAAAGAGAATATTTGCTACTTCGCAGAGTAGCATAGGAAGATAGGAATGTCTTATTCACTTGAGAAAAAAATTTCCAAAGACAATTTGATAGAGTTTTGTAAAAGAAACCATATCCGAAAACTGTCTATTTTTGGTTCGGCTATTCGGGGCGAGTTGCAGCCGGATAGTGACATTGACCTTTTGGTAGAGTTTGAGCAAGACCATACACCTGGTCTTTTTTCGATTATCAAAATGGAAATGGAGTTAGCAGAAATGCTTGGCAGGAAAGTCGACTTGCGGACACCTGAAGATTTAAGCCGATATTTTCGGGATGAGGTAATGCAAAATGCCCAAATTCAATATCAAGCGTGAGGACGAGGTAAGACTACGGCACATGCTGGATGCGGCGCTTGAAATCCAGCAATATATTCAATCCTCAACGCGTGAAGATTTGAACCACGACCGTAAGCTGGTTCATTCGCTTGTTCGTCTTCTTGAAATCATTGGTGAAGCGGCAAATCAATTATCGGATGAATTTCGAGATAATACTCCCGAGATTCCATGGCCTGTGATAATAGGTATGAGGAATCGACTAATACATGCCTATTTTTCAATAAATCTGAATGTTGTGTGGAGCACCTCAACGGAAGATATCCCATTGCTTATTACAGGATTGAAGGGGCTTCTTGGTGAAGACTAATAAAATAGATTTCCTAATACAAAGAAACGGCTTTACTCGTGTGAAAAGTGTGGAGTAAGCATGTAATGAAAATCGTCCAGAAGGAATTCAGCGTTAGCACTAAGTCACGCAGTCAGATGATTGATATTACAAGCCGGGTTGCCTCGATTGTAGGCGAATCCGCTATCAATGATGGTGATGTGATAGTCTACTGTCCTCATACAACAGCAGGGATAACCATAAATGAGAACGTGGACCGTTCTGTGCCGCATGACATACTGCTGGCCCTGGAGGAAGCTGTGCCGCATCATCTGTCCGGATTTCAGCATTTCGAAGGCAATTCCGATGCCCACTGCAAAAGCTCTATTATAGGATGCAGTGAACAAGTCTTCATAAAAAACAATTCTTTGCAACTCGGTACCTGGCAGGGCATTTTTTTCTGTGAGTTTGACGGGCCACGCAGCAGAAGAGTAATCGTTCAGGTACGAGGGCAGTAATCCATTATGCATCTAAAGCAAGATGGTTGACCAAGAATGGATAACGCCGCTCGAAAAGGAATTGCGCCAAACGTCATTCTTTTGGGCATCGTTAGTTTCCTCAATGATCTGAGCAGCGAGATGATAATGCCCATTCTGCCGATGTTTCTCAAATCGCTGGGCAGCACGGGCGAGGTAATCGGCTTAGTGGGCGGATTGCGGGATAGCGTATCGAGTATTCTAAAGGTTTTTTGCGGCTATTTGTCCGACAAGACAGGCAAACGCAAGATTTTTGTCTATGCGGGCTACTTCACTTCGACCATCTTCAAATTACTGCTTGCGATTTCCAGCACCTGGCCGATCGCGGTCGCGTTTTCATCTTTAGAAAGAGTTGGCAAAGGATTGAGGACTGCCGCGAGGGATGCAATTATTGCAGAATCCATGACCACTCAGCGGGGCAAAGGCTTTGGAATTCATAGGGTTTTTGACACCGTTGGTGCTATCTTAGGTTCGGTTGTAGCGTTTTGCTTGTACTGGTTCTCAGGATTTGGATTCAAGACAATCATAATAGTTGCAAGCTTGCTCGGCTTTGTATCGCTGGTACCTCTGCGTTTTGTCAGGGAAAGTGAGTCTAAGCCACAGGATGTGACATTGAAGATGGGACTCAGAGGTCTATCCATGCCCCTGAAACTGTTCATCGTTGTTTCGAGCGTGTTTGCACTGGGAAACTTCAGTTACATGTTTTTCATTCTCAAAGCACAGCAGCATTTCCCCGGCAGACTGTCGGTTGCAGCTCCTATTCTTTTATATGTGCTATTTAACATTTTTTACAGCGCCTTTGCCGTGCCATTTGGTGCCATTTCGGACAAGATTGGCAGGCAGAAGGTCATTATCTTTGGTTATATTATGTTTTCGGCAACATCTATTGGTTTTGTCTTTGTCCATTCGTTAGGGGGTTTTGTTGTGCTGTTTGCTGTTTACGGCTTGATGTATGCTGCAGTTGACGGAAACCAGCGAGCTTACGTATCCGACCTCACCACAGCCCAGCTCAGAGCAACTGCTCTGGGTGCGTTCCAAACAACCACGGGCCTTATGGCACTACCGGCAGGATTAATAGCCGGATTTCTATGGGAAAAAATTGGCCCTTCAGCCACTTTCATTTACGGAGCTACTTTTGGATTGGCTTCGATATTGTTATTCATCATTTTCAAGGACTATTTCAAGCCACGGCCACAGCATGCCTGAGAACAACCCACCCAAAGGTGCCTTGTCCAGCAACATCTGTACCTAATAAGAATCTGCGCTTTGCGCATAAAAATGGCGAGGTGGTGGGACCGGCTGGGGGGGAGACCGGTGGACCACACTGCCTCGCCGAGGTTTTTTAACTGCAAAAAGCAACTATATTATATATAGCCATGCCAAAGTACAAAATAAGAAACTAACGCTTCAAGTAGTCCTGTCAAACAAAAAAATGCAAAATGAAAAAAGTTTTAGGGCACTTTACCCACTTCCAACCCTCATTTCTAAGTTCGTATTATACAAGCTCAGCGGAAAGAATGCAAGCCAAAAATACCGTTTTTTTCATATTTGGGGCAGCCTACAGACCTGTCAGACTGCGAATCATGAAATTCGGCTGATAAACAATCTAGCTGGCATTGAGATACGTGCGCTGAATCTGTCGGCACTACTACCTGTGTGACATGGTTGTAGAGATGGGCTGAAAATCTATAAAAAACTTTGTCTACTCTCAAAGTCATAATGTACTATCGGCTATAAAGTACATTTTCCACTACTGGTTTGTCAGTTTGAAATCACAGACATCGAGTGAGTAGCCCGGGCAGTAGAGCTAAGTCGTACCATGCAATTTCGGATGTGTTTCGAAGGTGAGCAGCAATTCTATTGACTGATTTCACATCTTTGGAAAGTAAGAAAAGACACTAAAAATTTTGGCTTAATTGCTTGTGTGGTTAGGAGAACTCTCATAAACTAATATCTATAATGAATTGTGGGCTGGCAGTAGTTGATGTTCTTTGGTGTTTTTCGTGAGGTATCTTCTGTGAGTAGGATTTCTGAACGTATAAAATGCTTGCAAGAGACAATCAATACGACGTGCACACGCGTTGGCCGAGACGCCAGCGAAATAAAGCTTGTGGTCGTGACGAAATCTGCCACATTCGACGCTATCAAAGATGTCATCCGGCTTGGCTTTTCAGATCTTGGTGAGAACCGAGTGCAGCAACTGAAGAGAATCTCAGGCCAAGTAGCTGAGCTGTTGGAGCAAGGTAACGGCAGTCCGAATCTGCCAGAAAAAGTCAACTGGCATATGATTGGCCATCTGCAGCGCAATAAAGTTCGGCAGGTCTTGCCGATTACAACTCTTATACATTCGGTTGATACACTTCGTCTGGCTGAAGAGATAAACAATTCTGCAGCGAGGTTAAATCTGTGCCCACGAGCACTTTTGCAGGTTAATACATCGAACGAGCCACAAAAGTATGGTGTTCCGGTAGGTGCTGCGACGCATTTAGCGGAACAAATAGAGACACTGCCAAGTTTGAAGTTGGTTGGGCTTATGACGATGGCGCCGCTGACCCGTAACAAGGATGTGGTTCGAGCCTGTTTTACTCGAGCCAGAGAATTGTTTATCGAGATGCGCGGTGAGAAGATAGTAGGACCGCACTTCACTGAACTCAGCATGGGGATGAGTTCAGATTACGAACAGGCCGTCGAAGAGGGGGCCACAATCCTTCGCATCGGCTCGGCAATTTTTGCCGGCTGATGCAGGACCACGAACATTCATAAGCCGATATACGGCCAGCATTTTGCCACGCTAAGCGGCTGGAAAAGCCAAAAATCTGGAAAGTAAACTCCCTAACAAGCCGAAGAGTAACTTAGATTGTTACTTGGGTAGTGTCTATCTGCCCGTAAGTCTTATAATTAGTTGCTCTCCAGGTAAGCGTGATGGGAAAATCGCAATTGCTCAATGGTATCGAAGTTCCAAAAAGCTTTACAGATGTTTTATATCTCATGAGCAACGGCCAGGTACCGAACGAAATCAGGCGTCTTGTTAAGCGGAAAAGTCTTTCCCTTTCAACACTGCCGATAGACAGATACAACGATATCCGTGACCGGCTTGACTTGATCGGGACAGTTGTAATTGACGCGGCAGGCTTGGACATGTTGCAGCAACAAAGGCTGGCCGGAATAATCGAGTCGCTTGAGATGGAAAACATCGGCGTGATTCTGCTCACGGATCGGGTGGAATTGCCGATACGAAGTTTCTCTCTAGCGCCGACTAAGATAAGTTTTTCAATGGTAAATTCTGTAGAGTCGGTTTCGATAAACGAGTTGTGGGTCAGGATTAGCGTTAATCTTGCATACCGTAGGAAGAATTTTGGTATTGCTGTAAAGCCCGCAATTCCAGCGAATCAATCCGGCAGGAACGGCAAAAACAAATTAGAAGAACAACTTCAGATGACCGGGGCATTAGTCGAGAATCTAACGGAGCAACTTCATTTGGCTGGCCTTGTTCAGCAGGATTTTCTTCCCACTGAGTTGCCTAATACCGATGCAGTGCGGTGGGCGACGACGTTCTTGCCGGCAGAATGGGTCTCGGGCGATATTTACAATATCGTTCGTGTTGACGAACAGCATATTGGTTTCTATGTGGCAGATGTAGTCGGCCATGGATTACCAGCGGCACTATTGACAATTTTTCTAAAGCAAGCGCTTGTCATGCGGCAGACGAATGGAAACAGCTACCAGATACTGGCGCCGGCGGAAGTCATGGACAACCTGAATACGAGGATGGCTTCACAGAAACTCTCTGGCTATCAGTTTGCCACCTGTTGCTATTGTCTGCTCAATACAGAGACAATGCAGTTGACGTATGCTCGCGCTGGACATCCTTATCCGATCCTCATTAAACGAGGGCAAGAGCCGCGGCAGTTGGAAATCAGAGGTTCGCTTCTTGGGATTTTTGCCCAGGCTGAATATATGCAGGAGATGGTGCAGCTTGAATCGGGTGACAAACTGCTGCTGTACTCTGATGGGGCAGAATCCTTCATCGGACGTTTTGACGACCAAAGCGGATTTCGTTTTAAGGACGAATTCTGCAAAATTACAGGTTTGCCGATTTCCGAGATGATGGCTAAGCTCAACAATATGGCTAAGGATTGTAGCCTTGATCTAATCGAAGTTGATGATCTAACTATAGTAAGTCTTGAGGTACTTTAGTGTTCTTTTCACTGTTGTATCCGATCTGCAACTGCAGGTGCTGCCATTTTGCCATTTTTTGAAACGTGCTGTTATTTTTGGCCCGATAACCCAAAGTGGGTCCTCTATTGCGAAGAAGATCCTGAATTGTATGGGCGTGGAATAAGCAGCACTGATAGAGTCTCATGGAGCTCCATTGAAGGGGTTTCTGTATTGAGTCGGCAATAAAAGGACTGGTTGAGAAGATATCAGGAAAAAGGGATAGTGCATATAAGGGCTTTTTAGTAAAATGGCTAAGTTTTTTAGGACCTTTTCTAAAACCTATAGATACACATGACATTTGCATTGACGTAAATGTAAGCAATCTGGTATAATTGAGCAGTTAGACACAATCAGATATTGGGCAATGGGCAAGTTGTTTCGTATGATTTATTATAGAAAGGCATGGACTATCTTCAGTTATTGCTGGGGATTATTCATGTATTGTGGTAACAGATGCTGGATAATGAGCTGTTATCGAGAAAGGAAGGGGTGTCATTTCTATTGACTCTACGGTTTCTTGACTCGACCAGCCCAGAATAATTGCCTGAGGTCTAAGAAGCTATTATTGAGGGTAGGGCTTGGTGTTTGGGAGAGTCTTAATCTCCTTTGAGTCGGCTAAAGATACGAAAGGAGATGGGTAATGAGAAGCTTATTTAATATCTTGCTTGTTCTTTCAGTGTTCGTTCTACAGGGTTGTTATTCTGGCACGAACTGGGATCCATCGTTGCAGAACCTGCCAAGGCGGAATGAAATCGCCAGTGATGAGGTTCGCTGGGATAAGGATTTGAGACCCATAGTTGTGGCTCCACGGGAAGCAGCAGTTGTACCTGCAACTACGAAAGAGCCCGCTTATGTTACGCCACATCTGACATCTGCTCCCATGCCGAGCCATCCTAGGGTGTTAGAGCAGCCTGTAACGGTTGGGCAGGGACGTGTAGTGGGAGGTGAATCTGATTTTCTGACAGTCTCGATGATCTATCCACACGCAGCTTTTGGGATTCTTCAGCTGGATAAAACCATGCCGAAAGAAGTTGAGTTTGAAGCAACGTTCGACTACTTAATCAAGGTGAGTAATCTGACGAATAGGGCGCTGAACGACGTTACGATAGTTGAAGAACTGCCGTATAATTTCAATTTCACAAGTGCTAATCCGGCTGGTATTAGAGAGGAGAACAAACTTATATGGGAAATCGACTCTCTTGGACCCAGAACTAGTAAGGAGATCATTGTTACTGGTGTTCCCTCTACAATGGAAGTCATGCGGCATCGCACGATTGTCACTCATGCTATTGAATCGCGGGCGAATGTGATGGTTGTTCTTCCAAAGTTGGGATTGGCTGTTAATGCACCATCTGAGGTTCTACTGTGTGAGACGATTCCTGTTGAATTTGTAGTGACCAACTCTGGAACGGGCTCGGCAAAAGACGTCAAAATCACCAGTACGTTGCCGGCGGGACTGCAAACGGTTGATGGTGAGATCGAACTTGTGCTGAATGTAGGCGCGGTCAGGTCTGGTCAGTCGTGGCGGTTTGTAGCTCAACTGCGGGCGAGTAAGACAGGCGTGTATATTAACAAAGCCGTGGCGAGGTCAAGCTCCGGGCAGACAGCCGAATCGGAAACGTCTATAACTGTGCGTCAGCCTGTGCTGACAATTGCCAAGACGGGTCCAGGGCAACAGTACGTTGGTCGGACCGTAAGTTACGAGATAGCGGTTACGAACATAGGTGATGGAGTGGCAAAAAATACGGTTTTGGAAGACACTATTCCTTCAGGTGTTACTTCAATAGAGGCCACTGAAGGTGCCAAGTTCTCCGCGTCGAAGTTAGTGTGGCAGTTAGGTACTCTTATGCCCAACAATACCAAGAATATTCACGTATCCTATACACCCACAGTGATTGGCACATTGGCTGATATTACGACGGCCACGGCTTACTGTGCGGAAAGAGTGACTAATTCGGCCCAGACGGTGGTCATGGGGATCGCGGCGGTGCAACTGGAAGTTGTTGACCTGGAGGATCCTGTGCAGGTGGACAGCGAAACGACTTATCTGATTACTGTGGTGAACCAGGGTTCGGCACCTGATACTAATATCCGAATCATCTGTTCTCTGGAGGATAAGGTTCGATACATGTCTTCGAGTGGGGCGACTTCCAGCTCGATAATGGGCCAAACGGTGAGCTTCGCGCCATTGAATTCTCTTGCACCAAAGGCTAAGGCGACATGGCGGGTCGTTGTTCGTGGCATCAGGCCCGGCGACGTACGTTTCAAAGTGACTATGCACAGCGACCAACTTGCTCGTCCTGTTGAAGAGAATGAGGACACTCATTTGTACTAGAAAATCGTGACACTACAGCAGTGTCTTTGCTATGTGCGTCTATAAGGATTGAATTCCTTATTTGGCTTGTCTATCCACTGTTTGGCTCGGCAGGGCAAAAACATCACACAGGTGGAACTTCCATGTAGCATTTTGTTGTCCGACGGATTTTCTGCAGACTACCGGCGTTGAAATGCTATTGCTCATCTGGGCTGTGTGTCAGCAAACGTAGTCAACATATCCACCGATCAATTTTGTGTGAAGTTTACCTTCCAAGCGGAGCTCTATTTATTCTATATGTTGGTTTATTGCCACTAATTCGTATCTTCTATTGCATCAATCCAGTTATTACGGTATAGTTAGTAGACGTAAAGAGAAAAGCACAGTATTTAGCTGGCAGAGTTTGCGCTTTGAGGGCAGGAACAAAACGATGGAATTCGGAGTTTCTGCTTTATAGCTGTCTCAGCCATAATTGCTGTCTTGGTGGTGTCATAACGTCTGATCCGAAGTGAAATTGTTTGCACGAACGTATCTGAGCGTTATACTTATGTGACTTGATGGATCGAGGGGGTGGTATTTTGGGCATGTTGCTGAGGGCTCTGGATAAAGAGTTCCAAGCCCCAGAAAGGATTAAATGATGGCGGAAAAAGAAACTGATTTAATTAAAATCAGGAAAATTCTCGAAATAATGAAGGATAATGACCTGGTTGAGATTGAGATAAAGCACGGCGATGAGAAGATTTTTCTCAAACGCTCCCAGCCTCAACAGCCCGGTGTTGTTGCTGTGCCGGTGCACGGACCCGTTGCTGCTGGCGCAGATGTTGGCGTGGGCGCAAACAATGTACAACTGCCTGTAAAGGAGAATTCAGTTGCGCAGCAGGAAGAGGGGTTGACAGAGATAAAATCCGCCATTGTTGGGACTTTTTATGAAAGGCCGAGTCCGGATTCAGAACCTTATGTCGAAGTCGGTTCACACATTGAGCCACAGACGGTGGTCTGCATTATCGAGGCGATGAAAGTGATGAACGAGATAAAGGCTGAGACCAGTGGAACAATCGTCGAGATTCTGGTGACCAATGGACAGGCTGTTGAATATGGTCAGGTGCTGTTCAAAGCAAGACCGGACTGATTCGTGAATAAAGTTGTCGTGGACTAAGACGCGTAATGCAAACTACCAGATACAAATTGTGGTGCCATGTTATCAAGAGTTCTCATAGCGAATCGCGGTGAAATAGCGCTTCGGATAATTCGTGCTTGTCACGAGCTTGGTATCGAAGCAGTGGCGGTTTATTCTGAGGCTGATAAGGATGCGCCTTACTTACACTTTGCTGATGAAGCGGTTTGCATAGGCCCGGCTGAAAGCGCAGGTAGCTATCTTAATATTCCTCGCATCATAAGTGCAGCCGAGATCACAGATGTCGACGCAATTCATCCGGGCTATGGATTCCTGGCTGAGAATATCAACTTCGCCCAGATATGTCAGGATTGCGGCATAGGATTCATCGGTCCTCCTGTTGAGGCGATGCGACTTCTGGGTGACAAAGTCCAAGCCCGTAAGCTGGCGCGCAAGGTGAAGGTGTCCGTAGTGCCCGGGTCGCAGGGCACTATCGAAGACGAAGCCGAGGCGCTGAATTTGGCAAATAAGATGGGCTACCCAGTGATATTGAAAGCAGCAGCGGGCGGCGGTGGACGCGGCATGCGGGTTGTACATAACGAAATCAGCCTGCGTTCAGCTTTTAGTGCGGCACGTGCAGAGGCCCAGGCTGCTTTTGGCGATGGCAGCATTTATCTGGAGAAATTCATAGTTGAACCAAGGCATGTTGAAGTACAAGTCATGGCCGATGAGGCTGGCAACGCGCTTCACTTCTTTGAGAGGGATTGCTCCATACAGAGGCGACATCAGAAGATGATTGAGGAATCGCCGTGTCCTGTGCTGGATGAGCGGGACAGAGAACATCTTGCTGATGCCGCCATCAGGCTTATAAAGGAGGCCAACTACGTCAACGCAGCGACAGTTGAGTTTCTCCTGGATAAAGACAAGAAGTTTTATTTTATTGAGGTAAATACGCGGATCCAGGTGGAACATCCTGTTACCGAGATGGTCACAGGGCATGATTTGATCAAATGGCAATTGAAAATTGCAAGCGGACATAAGATAAAGTTCCGCCAGAAGGGTATTAAGCACAACGGTGTGGCAATTGAGTGCCGTATCAATGCGGAGGACCCTGGGAATAATTTTGCTTCCTGTCCTGGTACGATAACCAGATACATTCCCCCTGGCGGTCCAGCCGTGAGGGTTGACAGTCATGTCTGTCAGGGCTGGACGGTTTCAAAGTATTACGATTCGATGATTGCCAAGGTTATTGTCCACCAAAGGACGCGGGCGGAAGCTATTGCGACAATGCGGCGGGCATTGCGTGAATTTGTCATCGAGCCTATTAAAACAACAATACCAGCCTGTTTGGATATACTCTCACATAACCTGTTTGTCAGGAACGAGGTTGATACAGGATTTGTGGAAAGAAACTTTTAATTTCGTCGCTCGTCACCCGTTGCTCGTGCCTCGTTTTTTTCTGTTATTCCCGTGAAAACGGGAATCCATAATCCTTGTCATTGCGAGGCAGTCAGGCCGAAGCAATCTCTATTACAAATCGAAAACTTGCCTCGTAATCGTCCTGAATAGTGTCGGAGGAGCGGGAATCGAAAGGCCACTACATTATTAGCGTGCAGCGTTCAGTTAATCCTGTACGCTATATTAAAATCAATGTTTCCTGCCTAAAATATCCGCAACAAAGCCGAGGAGCAAGTACATGCCAGTTTCGTTCTAAGCAGTTGTTGTCTGTCAAGGAACCTCTTTATAAAGCAGCACAAATTGTTTGTCTGTTGACTTCCATCTCTCAGGGAATTTTACAATTTCGGAGCCTTCGAGCGCAACATCAAGGACACTTGCCTCTACAGAGTACCCGCTATGTCCGTCTCTTTTCTTCATCACCACATCTGCGGTTAAGCCGAGACCGCTAAGGTGTTCAAGTCTGAAAGAAAGGCGATTTCTCATTACTTTTACATTCTCTATTGTACCTTCGAGTGTACTGAAATGTCGAGCACGTGAGCCAACTTCTTTGTTGTCACGTGATGGGACGATATCAACGTGAGTCCAAAAAACATGAAAATTATCCTCGACTTTCCATGTTTCCAACCAAACAACCATCATCTTTGGAGACAATTCTCCTTCTCTAAACACTTCTAGCTTAAAATCTGTAAGTATTGGTGACTTTATGTCAGATTCTTCATTCTTGGCAATTACAAAAACGGAAGAAATCATTAAACACGGCAAAGCAATGGAGGTAATTAGTATACATTTTCTCATTTTCCTGCCCTTTCAAGAATCAGTGATTTGAGTGATCCAAGTGTACGCCTTTTTAGGAAGCAAATCAAAGAGAAACAGAGTAATTTACGACTCACAGAGTTCACTATTTGTCAAACGGGGCTGTAGGTTCTATAATGGCTCTATACGTTATATGGGAAAGTATTACTGAAAAGTGAATGAATCGGGACGACTGGTTTGCTACCGGTCAAGCGGTTTCAGGAAAGAACTAAGAAATGGTTGATTAAATGGTATGGACTATGAAAAAGTTTTTTCATATTTTAGGGTGGGTGCTGTCAGTCTATGGAATAGTGGGATACGTTGCCTGGACACTGATAAAGGGACACGAGAGGTCAATTTTGTCCTACGGAGGTTTTTTTGGCACTTTTCTTATGTTGTGGGTGAACCCATTTTTCTGGATAGGTTTGATTATTCTCAGCCGGACTGACAAGAGACGAAATACGGATGGTAAGCCAGTGTGGCAAAAGTTGTTTGCTATATATATTATAACAAGTTTTGCCGCAATTGCAGTGGCCATTGTGCTTGCAATCCTTACCAAAGGGTAGATATTGACCAGACAATGGAGCTTTAGACTAGAATACTGTAAAATTGTTGTATTAAAATTGTAATTGGGACGGCTGGTTAGCTACTGGTCAAGCGGTTTGAGTAGTTGTAAGATTTTATCCATCTGTCTAACGTGCCCTTGCTCAAACCGAAACAAAGACCCAAAGAAAGACAGATGAAAAATGGAAGAAAAAGAGCATAAAAACTTTCTACGGCAAATAGCTAATGAAGTTGACAAGCTGATACAAAACGCTGCTTTCAAAAAGATTTTTGGAAGTCAAATAAAGGCAGGTTTCAGAGTACATGAACAGGATAAAGACCTGTTTGGACACCACTTTATCTCCTTAATTGAAGGTGCCGTTTCTGAACCACCGCTGCTCTCTGATGATGAAAAATCGATGCTCGAATATTTTTCATTAGCGGTCATCCATGATTGGGACCTGATTGACTCGAACAATCCCACAGCTCGTCTCATTTGCTTCGAGAATCCAGCTAACAAATATAGCGAACTGAATGAAATTGCACATGGGTCCTGGGAACTACTACGCGACTTTTCCCATGTTCAAGAATACCAAATGGGAGATCAAATTCGGTCAAATATTACACGCGCCTTAGAGCATGTGAAAGTTGACCTTGCCGAAAAACATTCAAGGCATGAAAAGCCAGCAGAAACAGAGGAAAAGGCTACTCTTGCTAAATCCGAAAGGGAAAGCTGGCTGTGGAAGTTATATGAAAAGACCTTAAAGGTTATATTCGATGCAGTTCTGGAAAGAATGTGGCCGAAGTGAAAAGCGTTTTGTTCGTTGTTGACGAAAGGGGGATAGATTGCTTCGCTGCGCTCGCAATGACACGTAAGAATAGATCCTTCGGCTTCGCTCAGGATGACAGCGTGATAGATTCCTCGACGGAGTTTACCCTGAGCATAGCCGAATGGGCTCGGAATGATGGGGAATGGATTCCCGCCGGAGTTTACCCCGTATTACGTTACGGGGCGGGAATGACAGGCGGAGAACTCATTTTTCCAGTGTAATTAAATCTTCGTAGGTTTCACGTTTTCGGATGACGGAAAATTTGTCGCCATCGACAAGGATTTCAGGGGCTTGATCCTGGGCGTTGTAAATAATGAAATGGTGGGGCACTCGTCTCGGCGAAGGCCAAGCCGGAGCTGGAAGCCCTGCTTCGCAGAGTAGTATTTGACAAGATATAGCTTTATTAGGATAATATTCTTTCATCTGGGATATCGTGTGTTTGTAAGGTATTTATGCCAATAGACCAAATACTGGTTAGTGAAATCGTCAAACGCATTTTGGGCATAGCTGAGCCGCAGCGAATAATTCTGTTTGGTTCCGCAGCAACGGAAGATATGTCCAAAGACAGCGATATTGACCTGCTGATTCTTGAATCTGCACCGGCCGATACACGCAAAGAAAGCATTCGTATCCGACAGGCGGTGCGCGGGCTGGGCTATCCTTTCGATATTATCGTTATGGCTACCGAACGGTTCGAGGAGAGTAAAAATGTTGTTGGTGGTATTGCTTATCCAGCCAACAAGTATGGCAAGGTAATATATGAGGCCGCCTGATAAAATAAGAGATGAATTTGTACGTCAATGGTTGTTGAAAGCGGAAGAAGATTTTAACGCTGCCAAGTCTCTTCTCGCTTGTGGGGAGTCTTTTCTGTCTACAGTTTGTTTTCATTCACAACAGGCTGCAGAAAAATATCTAAAGGCATTTTTAACCTATCATCAGGCCGAGTTTCCAAAAACGCACGACATTGATGAACTTCTTGATCTGATTGCCCCGACAGACAGCAAACTGTCCGAATCATTGCGCGATGTCATTGTGCTTACACATTATGGTGTAGATGTCCGCTATCCAGGTGATTTTCCTAATGTGACCAGCAGTGATGCTCAACAAGCGATCCAAATGGCCGAAAAAGTTCGCAGGTTCGTTTTAGAGTTGCTATAGCGCACAAGCAACCCCTGATTCCACTGCTTCAGCATGAACAGGTTTCGCAGTGACAAGCGAGCGGTTATTTCTCCAGGGCCATCAGGTCCTCGTAGGTTTCGCGTTTTCGGATGACGGAGAATTTGTTGCCATCGACAAGAACTTCGGCGGCTCGGCAGCGAGCGTTGTAATTGCTGCTCATCGTAAAGCCATAAGCACCGGCGGTGAAAATAGCGATAAGGTCACCTCGCTGAACAGGAGGGATGGCTCTATCCTTTGCAAAGAAATCCGCACTCTCACAAATAGGGCCGACTATATCAACGACATTGGTGCCAGCCAATTGCAAATCTTTGTCCCGTTGTTGGGGAACTAAATTTTCATCCACTTTCACCGGCCAGATGAAATGGAACGCACCATAGAGCGGCGGACGAATCAAATCGTTCATCCCGGCATCGACTATAACAAACTTTTTCTCGCCACTGCATTTTAGATATAAGACCCTCGTCAATAAGATCGCTGCATTGGCTGCGATGCTCGCTCCGGGTTCAAGAATAAGTTTTAGATTCTTGCCTTTTAATAATGGCAGAATGGCTGCGGCATAATCAGCAGCCGTCGGTGCTGTGCCGGTTACATAATCGGCGCCGTATCCACCGCCGATATCCAGCGCTTCAATAGTGAAACCATCTGCCCGTAGCCGGTCAATCAAGATGAGCATTTTTTCTACGGCCTCGACGTAAGGCTCAACTGTATGCCCTGCTGAGCCCAGATGGATGTGAATAGCGCAGAGTTTGACTGAGGATTCTTTGCCATATTGGGCAAAGACCTTTTGGGCCTGTTCGATGTCCACGCCAAACTTAGTTTCTTTTTTGCCGGTGGTTGTATAAGTATGTGTCTGCGGATCAACGTCAGGATTGACTCGGAGGGCAGCTTTTGGCTTTTTGTTATTGGCCGGGGTGTTTTCTTTTACCAGGCAGATTAGATTTTCAAGTTCAGCTTCTGATTCGATGTTGAAATAAGCAATGTTTGCTCGCAGGGCTTCGACGATTTCAGTATCGGTTTTACCGACACCGGCGAAGACGATTTTTGATGGATCGCCGCCGGCCTGAATCGCGCGATATAGTTCACCGCCACTGACAATGTCAAATCCGCTGCCTGCCTCGGCAAGGAATTTCAGGATGTTGATATTGCCGCAGGCTTTGACAGAATAGCAGATGGTTGTATCAATTTCGCGATAGGCTTGTTGAACCTTTGCCAGGTGGTCAATGAAAGTGGCTTTGCTGTAGATGTAAGCTGGCGTGCCCACATCGGCAGCAATCTTCTCAATATCCACGTTTTCGGCGAAAAGTCTGCCATTTTTATAGCTGAAGGAGTCCATATTGTTATTTTCCTCATTATCGACCATAAAAATCTGCCTGGGCTGGCTTTATAAGCAAATGCCAGCATCGAAAGAAAGTATAGAATAAAGATGATTAAATGCAATATGTAGATCGGTGATATGTAATCTTATCTATACCGGGAGCAAGGAGCACTGCTGGAAGGTTCGAATAGTACAGACAAAAAATGGGAGGTTCTATCGTTTGAAAGAGCCTCCCATTTTTACTTTGCTTGCCTCAATATTAGGTTTTGGTCTCGATGCTTCATCTTTTTGAGACAAGCAAACTACAAACTAAGCTATCACTCTATTTCTTCTTCTTTTTTGCTTTCTTCTTCTTAGTTTTTTTCTTTGCTGTTTTCTTCTTGGTTACTTTTTTCTTTTTCTTAGCTTTTTTCTTTGCCATTATTGTCTCCTTTCAGTTGACTAATTCCTTTTTGTATTTACGGTCATTTGACAATAACATCATAATACTAATTCAATATTGAAAATCTTGTCAATTAAATTATGAAAAAAGTTAATAAATATATTATATTCTTTATCGTCAAAAAGTTTGCAATTACTTCATAAAATTTTTTGTCATTGTTGCACATTAACTTTTGTATTGTTTATGATATGGTCTGATCAAATGAAAGATTTGTATTGAAATGATTTAGTCTGTGTAGTTGGAGATATAGATAGTTTATCATATTTATTAGGCGAAATGTGCTTTATAATTCAATAGATATTATCGATTCTGATTGTTACATGAGAAGTTTTGTCTTCGGTTCTCGTTGTTTGTTATAAGCTGTTATGAAAAATTGTCTGTGAAGAAAGTCTTACTTGCACCTGGTACTTTTTAATCGTAAAGTAGGTTAACCTTACGTGAGAAATTTTACCTCGCGGA
>CAYSPM010000022.1:0-1401 GCA_964432925.1 uncultured Pirellulales bacterium
AACTTGATTTTTTACTTTTAAATTTTTAATTTTAGCTTTCCATGAAAGAGTTCAAGACCCAAACCTATCAAAATCTGCTTAAAAGTTCTGGTGGTGTTACAAGGGAAAACTTGTTTGGCTTTTTGGGCAAGGTTCAAGACGCATTTGGATATGTGCCGAGAGAGGTGGTCTGCGACCTTGCGATAAGAACCGGCCTTTCAGAGGCGCGAATTTATGGTGCACTGACATCCTACACGGACTTCAAGGTTAAAGTAGAGGCAGGCGGTTAAGGTGAAAGAAAGCAAGGTTCTAACACAACGTGTGGGCAAGTATAAGCCACTGGATCTTAAAGCATATCAGGCTATGGATGGATTGAAGGGCCTTAGGCAAGCCTTGGCTACGGCTCCTGAGTCAGTAATCGAGCAAATCAAGCAGTCTGGGCTTACCGGTCGCGGCGGTGCAGGATTTCCTACAGGACTCAAGTGGGCTTCGGCTGCCCAGGAAAAACAAGAACCAAAATACTTTATCTGTAATGCCGACGAAGGCGAGCTGGGGACATTTAAGGATAAGGTCCTGCTGGACGGTGATCCTTGGGCGGTGCTCGAAGGTATACTGATCGCAGCTTACGCTATCGGAGCTGAACAAGCCTATATTTACATAAAAGGTGAGTACGAAAAGACAGCCAAGCTGTGGGAGAAGCTTGTCGGTAAGGCCGAAAAAGCGGGACTTTTGGACGAGGGAATTTTAGGTTCTGAATTTTCAGTTAGCCTACAGGTAGTCAGAGGCAGAGGGCCGTACATCGCTGGAGAAGAGTTTGCGCTTATCTCTTCACTTGAGGCACGTCGGGCTATGAGCCGGCTTAAACCGCCTTACCCGACCGAAAAGGGACTTTTCGGGAAACCTACGGTTGTAAATAACGTTGAAACTATAGCAAACGTGCCGGTGATTTTGGCCAACGGTGTCGAGGAATACCGCAGGTTGGGGGTTGAAGAGGACCCTGGGACAAGGCTTTTTTCTCTATCCGGGGATGTGAAAAAACCAGGGATATATGAGCTTGAGATGGGGTCAGGGACGCTGGAAGAGTTAATCAACGAGTTCGGCCAAGGCACGGCGAGCGGTCAACTGATAAAAGCTGTGCAGCCCGGCGGAGGAACCAGTGCATTTCTTGGCCGAGCTTCTTTAGGGTGCAGGCTTACAACCCAGGCTATCCGCGAGGCGGGCAGCGGAATTGGAACAGCAGCAGTAATAGTTTACGAAGAGGGAAAGAGTACCATCGATATCGTGAAAGGCTTGCTGGAATTCTATGGGGCGGAATCCTGCGGACGCTGTGTACCGTGCAGGATTGGAGTGGTTAAAATTAAGGAAATTATTGATACCCTCTCGTGTGGGAACGGGACAGCGGAGGACCTGGCACGACTGCGC
>CAYSPM010000022.1:1501-13075 GCA_964432925.1 uncultured Pirellulales bacterium
TTGTCTGGAAATTGACGGCAGGAAAGTCAAGGCTAAAGAAGGAACTACCATTCTTGAAGCAGCTAAAAGCGTAGGGATTGATATTCCTCATCTCTGTTACGACCCTCGCGTGCAGCCCATCGGCACCTGTCGGCTTTGCATAGTACAAATAGAAGGACAAGCTTCTCTTGCAATATCATGCAATACACAAGTTGCTGAAGGTATGAAGGTATGTACTGAGAACACAGAGATTGCAGCAATAAGAAAAACAATTTTGGAGTTGATTCTGTCGCAACATCGAGTGGCATGTACGAGTTGCGATATGGAAGGAGCATGTAAGCTTCAGGACTATGCTTACCGCTATCAAGTTGACGAAGCCTATTTTGGCCCGACAAAACGAAGGCCCAGCCAGCCGAACTACACCACCAACAGTGAAGCTATACTTTATGATTCTGACAGGTGCATTCTATGCGGTCTGTGCGTCAATTACTGCGAGGAAGTACCAATGGCAGAGGCTCTAACCTTTGCCGGCAAGCCAAGCGACATGCAGATATCCACCGCGTTTGGAATAGACCTTATTAAGAGTTCGTGCGTACTTTGCGGGGGGTGTATAGCAGTTTGTCCGACAGGCGCAATGCTTGAACGAGCGGCTGTAGGCAAGGGCCGTGAAAAAGACCTGACGAAAACCAGAACTGTTTGTGCGTACTGTGGTGTTGGCTGCCAGATAGACCTTAATGTTGATCCTAAGACCAACAGAATCGTCAAGGTGACGAGCGAGCCGGATTATATACCAAATCACGGCAACCTATGCGTTAAGGGCAAATTCGGGATGGACTTTGTGAGCCACCCAGACAGGCTTAAAAAGCCTCTGATCAAGCACAATGGCAAATTTGAGGAGACCACCTGGCAAGAGGCAATCAAGCTCGTTGCTGACCAGCTCATCAAGATAAAATCTGAAGATGGCCCAGACAGTATCGCAGGAATGTCTTCAGCCAAATGCACAAATGAGGACAACTATGTCTTTCAAAAATTTATGCGGGCTGCTGTCGGAACAAATAACGTTGATCACTGCGCCCGTTTATGTCACGCCTCAACAGTTGCCGGGCTTGCCCGGGCCTTCGGAAGTGGGGCGATGACCAACTCCATTGATGAAATAAGGCATGCAGAGTGTATATTTGTGATAGGCTCAAACACATCTGAGGCCCATCCGGTAATCGCCCTTTATATAAAAGAGGCTGCGGTCAGAAACGGGGCTAAACTTATCGTGGCTGATCCGAGGAACATTGAGCTTGTCCGTTTTGCTAAACTACATCTGCAGCAGCGTCCTGGCACAGACGTTGCCCTTATAAACGCGATGATGAATGTTATTATAAATGAGAATCTGCTTGATAGAGATTTCATAGAAACGCGTACCGAGAACTTCGAGCAAATGCTCGAAGCTGTAAAGGACTTTACACCTCAAGTTGCTGAAAAGATTACCACTATTGCCGCTGAGGATATTCGCGAGGCAGCCAGGCTCTATGCCGGGGCTGAGAAGGCCAGCATTATTTTCAGCATGGGCATTACACAGCATACAACGGGCACTGACAATGTGCTTTCATTGGCGAACCTTGCGATGCTCACTGGCAACGTTGGCAGAGAATCCACCGGCGTAAATCCTCTGCGTGGCCAAAATAATGTGCAGGGGGCCTGCGATCTTGGCGCTCTGCCTAATGTGTATACTGGTTACCAGTCGGTGGAAGATGTGAAAATACGGGCGGAACTTGAAAAGAACTGGGGCACAAAGCTCCCCAATAAAACCGGCCTTACCATCATCGAGATGATTCATGCTATTGAGCAGGGTAAGCTCCGTGCCCTGTATATGATGGGGGAGAACCCTGCACTTTCCGACCCGAACCTCAACAGAACAAGAGCCGCTCTTGAAAAGGTTGATTTCCTCGTGTCACAAGAGATATTCCTGTCGGAAACAGCCCAATTTGCTGATGTGGTTCTTCCTTCTTTTTGCTTTGCGGAGAAGGACGGGACATTTACCAATACCGAAAGACGCATTCAACGCGTCCGAAAGGCCTTGAAGCCGCCAGGTGATGCCCGAGACGATTGGCAAATTATTTGCGATATCTCCACAGCGATGGGTTATCCCATGCACTATACGAGCGCCGCTGAAATTATGGGCGAGATAGCCAGAGTGACACCTATTTATGGGGGGATCTCCTACGACCGACCTGAGCTAAAAATTCAAAATTCCTCGCTATCGGCGGGGATCCAATGGCCCTGCCCAGATAAGAACCATCCCGGCACAAAGTACCTGCACAAGAGCGAATTCAAAAGAGGCAAAGGCAAATTCCACGCTGTGCATTTTCGTGAGCCGGCAGAAAATCCGGATGAGGAATTTCCGTTTATTCTCTCAACCGGCAGGCAGTTGTATCAGTTCCATACGGGAACCCTTACGCGAAAATCGCGAGCCATCGACCAAAAATCACCTACAGGGTATGTTGAAATAAACCTAAATGATGCCCAAAGCTACGGGATCGAAGATGATGATTACGTGGAGGTTTTCACACGCAGAGGCAGGGTTGTCACAAAGGCAAGGGTAGGCAGCCAGGTGGCAAAAGGTTGGCTTTTTATGCCGTTTCATTTTGTCGAGGGCCCAGCTAATATGCTCACCAACGATGCTCTGGATCCGATTGCTAAGATACCAGAATTCAAGGTATGTGCTGCTGCTATAAAAAAAGCAAAAACCGTCTCTCGGCCATCGTAACTCGTGCCTCGGGTGACAAGCGACGGATCTTTAGTAGTCTTTAAGGATTCTTTCTCATCCATTCGGACCAGGCGCTGCTGGCTTTAGTCTAGGAACCTGCGGTATCAAACTCGCGGTGCCACTTCAACGTCCATAACTCTTTGAGCCCCACCTTTCTAACAGACTAGTCCAAGAAAAGCCGGCACTTTGCCCTCTTAGCGGTTTTCTCTCGGTCGAGCCTATCAAATTAACCCCAAAGACCTTCGTGAGCTATTTTGTTTTGTATCCTCTGTGTCAAAATAAATCACCGTGTTTCTTCCTGAAGTCTTCGTAATCAGCCATTGTATTGAGGTTCATAAGCCACTTCGCGTCACCAAGCTCAATATACTTAACCCTGCACCGGCTGAACACATCACTTATTTTACGTCCCCCTGATGACAGCACCTTGTTTATAGCTTCCAGCATACTTTTGCGATATACCGCAAAAAGCGGCTCGAATCTGGTATTGCGTACTGCGTACTGCGTATTGCGGTTTGTGGTTTTTGATACTTTATGGTTATCAGTAATTAGAACAACTATGTCTACATCTTTAGCTTCAGCAAGCATTTTTCTGACATAGTGTAAGTCTATATACGGGATGTCACAGGCTACCACAAAATTAAGCTCATTAGCCGAAGCTCGCAGCGCCGAAGCAATTCCCATCAATGGTCCCTGTCCCGGCATTTCGTCGGGAACAACATCAAAACCAAGAAATGTGTACTTTTCCACATCATTTGCGCTTATAAGAATCTGGTTGAAAAAACCGTCAAGCTGTCCCGCCACCTTCTCTATCATCGGCTGACCATTAACTAACAGCATAGCTTTATCCGTGCCCATTCTGCTGCTCTTGCCCCCGGCTAAAATTATAGCTGTGGTTTTCGCCAGTAAATCCAAATGCCTGTCTTTTCTTTTATGCTTGTGTCGAAGAGTCCATTTCCCATTCTCAAGTTCTATCTGATCAAAATTAAAATCGAAGCCTTTTCCGTTGGAAGTGACGATCTTGTCTGCATATCGCCGTACCTGCTGCGCCGATTCTTTCCACGCCTTGACACTGCGGTCTTTAACTATGAAAAACACACCAGGCTCGACTACCTGACGTAGCGAATTCGACTCACCTATCGAAATTGAATCAGAACCTATTACTCTCAACAATGCCGTTACTGCTTCTTCAAGGTGCGTTTTCAGAACTCGCATCCAGAAAACCCGACTCGCACCAGCATTTAGGAGTCTAACAGTATCTTTATTTGTACTATTGTTTGTCTCTTCAGTAATGCAAAAATTTCCCTCCATCGATGAACACACGCCACAACCTCGGCCTCCACGAGGACATTGCCCATCTTTATCCTTTATTGTAGTGACCTTTATCCCCACGATTTCAGTTTCTTTGGAGAATTTCTTAATTAGCGCGCAGGCCAACTCCGTCTTACCTACGTTCGCTCCAGCAGAGCCAATCATCAACATCTCGTTAAGCTTAATCATTCTCCTGCCTTACGAAACTACGCCGCTTTAGCACGTTGATCACCTTGTCGGCGGATTCTTGTTCGGTCGCAGATAAGACCGAAGTCGGGTAGTTCTCGTACAGCCCTTGAACCTGCTCCACCAATTCATCACGCACTACTAACACCACAACAGCTTCTACCGATGCCAATAGCAGGTCGACCTCCTGCCGCCAACCTCTGCCAGCAAGCTCCAGCGGGCCGAACTCATCTACAATAATAAGATCGGCAGATTTGGTGGCAGCCGAACTCAGGGCGGCCCTACCGAGATTGAATCCCGCAATAATATGTGGGGCTAAATACATTTTCTCTCTTTCATTATCTTTTATCTCGCGTCTTACCAAAGGTGCTCGATTTTCGCTTTGCAGATCGAAAGCATCGAATCCAACCAATCTACCATTCTCATATAATGAAAACGCCAACAACCCAGCCACGGTAAAACCTTCGTTACGCACTGACTCAGCAAGTTTAAAAGCGCTTGTAGTTTTGCCAGAGTGTCTCTTTCCCGTCCAAAAAACAAGCTTGTTTTGTATCGATTCCATCAGCAGAAATTTACGAAAAGAAATACATAGTTATACTGAACACCCACAACGCGGTCGTTAATATTAGTGGCAGCCTCAAGCGCAGCTTGGGGGTAGAACCATCGCCAAGGCCTTCGGCCTTGACACTGCCACACTGAAATTTCGATCTGAACGGCATAGCGAATTTTGTCTTTAATTGTTGACCAAAACGAAAACTCAATGGAACAAATACTGCACTGCCGACAGCAGCCATTGTCCCTGCGATTGCAGTGTGCTCAAGCACTCTGCCAAAGCCTTCTTGCACCCAGTAATTGTATCTGAACACATAAGTAATCATTAAAGCAAACAAGGCATAATTAAGATAAGCAGCCAAAGCTGCACGAAGTGACCAATTTTTTATCTTAAATACATCAAATACAACGTCATAGCAGACACCTATCAAAAAAATGCCCAGTAGATGACAGGCAAAAAACGGTTCATTCAGGAACTTATATAGCATCGCACAACTGGCGATGGCCGTCGCGGTAGCTTTTTGCGGGAAATATACCCTGGCAAAAGTAAGTATGGTAAATCCGATGACAGTCAGCGGAACTGACGCATAAGGGACATTAGCACGATACAAAGCATCGCCCAGAACCGCTTCTGAAACGCCCCACAGCCCACCAAAAAACAATATCCCCCAAATATATTCTTTCTTCATCTTGTTCGTCTCCTAATAATCAGAACGTTTCCTTGCCAAAAACGCCATTTTGTCACTCCGTGCCCCACAACCAATACTGACAGAGTATAGCAAAATCCGAAAAATCCACCATACAATCGCCATTGATATCCGCAGGCGTGTACCGTTTCAAATCACCGGTGTAAGTTGTTAACAACTGATAGTAATCCAAGTCATAAGAACTTCGGGTATATTGTTCAAGGATACCGGTAACACTACAAAAGCGTTGGTTTGGTATGACATAGGGATGATATAATTGCTCATCATCCCTTTCAATGTTTTGATAGTCGGAGACCCAGCAACTAAAACTCGTGTCGCCTGGATCATCATAGTCTTGAAGAGCATAGTTGTCGCTTTCTTTGCCAAGGTTTACATCAGTAACAACGACATTTTCAACTCTAATCAGCATAGCCTCGTATTTCTCGGCGCTATGGTCGGCAACAAAATAACCATCGATGCCTGATTCATAAACAGGCGCTGCAATTTCGTTGACATCTACAACCAGCGGTTCAGGCACTGCATTGTTACTGCTTACAACAATAACACTAGGCATATCCTCGGCAATCATCTGTAGAAACGTGGTACCGCGAAACTCTTCGACCGTGACATTAAAAATTCTTACATAATCCCCGACACTAATGCTATCAAGATAACCCATTTGGTCTATATCTTTTATTTGGATAGCACCCCAGCCATCAGGATAATTGGGGTCATGGACGACGATTCTAGTCCTCTTACCAGGAAAAATGCACGTAACAATTCCCCCGGAGCATTCATCTATCAATATACCATCCAGCGGACTATTGCCGTTGGAGTCAGTGGTGTATTGGATTTCATAGATAGAGTATGGCTTAGCCAGACCCGAGCTGACCGTACCAAATATTGCTAAAACAATTACTAAAAGCATTAACTTTGTCTTAAGCATCCTGTTTCTCTCTACATATTAATTTGAAATTCATTATTCGACATTCTTTTGCCTCGCTGGGTACGGGTACCAGTCGGGATCATCGCGAGGAGGTACTTCCAGGTCATCAGGCCAATCTGCCTTCCAGACTGACTCGTTCCATTGAACATGGTAATCGCAGTAGAGAATAAAACCGCCCAGCAATCCACCCTGCCTGGCGTGACGGGCACCGAATGCTCGCGGGTAGCTGCCGCAGTGCTGGCCCGCTGAGCGATTGAGCTTATTTCCGTTGTAACCCAGTCGTGGGTCAAGAAGTTGGTCAAACAGTAAAATTACCCGAGCCGGATTCCTTATCTGCCCTACATTTAGAAAACTGGGCATTCGCCAGTTCAAATCCCCACTCGGCCAGCCGTAGGGTTTCCAGCAGTTTCTGTCAAGCTCCAGGCACGAGTTCATAGCGTAAGAAAAGAAACCAAACTTCTCCCGGTCCTGATTATAAAACTCTCGCGGCAGTAGCTTGGCAGAAGGGCATTGAAATATAGTCTCTTTGTCTGGATATTCTCTGCGGTTATGATTGCGCCAGGATTTTTCTCCCATTAGAGGAGGCAGTACATCGATCCAGCCGAAGTAATAATCTGCTAAGTCCGCGTATGTTTTGGGATTACTTGATGTACGGTCACGGCCATCAATGTGGGGGTAAAGATAATTGTTTTCCGCCGAGTAGACGTCAAAGACCAATCCCCATTGCCGTAATCGACTTTGGCAAATCGTTTGTTTAGCTGTGGACCTTGCTCGGCTAAGTGCCGGCAGAGCGAGGCCGATGAGTAAAGCTATTACTGAGATAACAACCAGAAGCTCAATTAGGCTAAATCCAAAACTAAAAGCAGGTCGAGATGTCTCCTTCAACGTTTCGGGCATTTTAGAAGTCCCTTCATATGCTTTTGGGGGGTCAGGGGCCGGGGTTCAGGGATCAGCAGACTCGTCGAAGCCTTCTCTGATCCCCGATCCCTGATCCCCGATCCATCCTGTGCTTTTTTCAAGTCTCCCCAGGCCTTGCGATAGCTGATATGAAGAGATTCACTGGCCAGCTTCAGTGAACCTTTAGCATCGATAGACTTAAGCAGTCGCCATTTGCCGTCGCCGAAAACGCCTTCAACGTCCTCAGTACTGAGCCAGAGTTTAAACCTTGCTCTCAACTTTTTCACATTTCTATCCTTCCTGCTGTCACGCGAAACAGCCAAGCTGACATTTACAGATTCTTATGTTGTGCTGGTTGCAAATCCGCCCAATCTCAGGAATTTCCACCCCGAGTTGCTGCGCCAGCTTAAAAGCCTCAGCACACATCAACTTCTTTTTACCCTCCGATTCCTGCACTCGATCGAGAACAGTGTTAATCAGCTCTTTCTTTTTGTCCATCTGCACTTCCTCATTAAGCGTAATCGTTATGTATAATTCGACATATCGCAAATGCAAAAAAAAGGCACAAGTTTGTGTAGCTTTTTATCCGTGATAATACAAGCGTCGGCTGCCTAATTACAAGCCCTTCTTCAAAAATTCTGGAAGCCGAATCAGAACCTGTTGCCTTCGAGAATAGGGCTGCCAAGCGAACCCAAGAGAGCAGTTATTTTTCTGAGTGGCAGTATAGGAGAAATCGATAAGAACGTGGACCCAGCTTCAATCATGCAGGTAGTTGAGGCGCTAGTCAAAGCAAATAAAAATTTTTACCTGCGGATATTGTCGGTCCGTGGTCGCGGTGCAGGGCGAAGGCGCATGGATTTCTTTGTGCGGCATCTACTTGAAGTAGAACCCCGAAGCCTGCCATAGACTTAATACAAACTCTCTATTCTACAGTTATCGACAGCTATCGTTCTCCAAGAAGCTTGTATTACGGACTTGCTGTCGATACTATTGAATGCAGAAAATGGCAACATGGCTATCGAGACAACATTGGAGTTGAATACAGCAATACTTAGAAAAGCCCAAAGATGCAGACCCAATCAGAGAAAGAGCTAAAAGGCTATATCTTCGACATAAAGAGGTACGCCATACACGACGGCCCGGGCATACGAACCACGGTATTCCTGAAGGGTTGCCCTCTGAGGTGCCGGTGGTGCCACAATCCTGAGAGCTGGAGACTCCAACCCGAACTAAGTCTACGGCACGGCAGATGCGTCAAATGTGGGCGGTGCATAGAAATATGCGGTTATGGGGCGATATCTCTGGTTAAGGAGGGGCTTGTCACTGACGTTGACAAATGCGTTCTCTGCGGCGAGTGCGTGAAGGCATGTTTAGCTGGTGCGAGGGAAATCATTGGGCAAGAAATGACCGCCGACGAGGTGATAGCTGAGGTGGAGAAGGACCGAATTTTCTACGACCAGTCAGCCGGCGGTGTGACATTCTCAGGCGGTGAGCCGCTAATGCAACCAGAGTTCCTTCTGGCACTGTTGAATCAGTGCCGCACAAGAGGTATTCATACGGCGGTCGATACAACCTGCTATGCGGAAGCCGATCTGATCCTGGAATTGGCAGACAAAGTAGATTTGTTTCTGTGCGACTTGAAGCACATGGACTCATCGGTTCATAAGCAGTATACTGGTGTAGGAAACGAATTGATACTCGATAATATCAGGCGACTTGCCGGGGCCAATGTAAGTATGATAATCCGGATTCCTGTCATCAGTGGCTTTAACGATAATGACAAGAACATTGAGGCAACAGCTTCATTTGCCCGGTCGCTTAGAAAAGTTGAGAGGATCGATATCCTGCCCTATAACCGTGGTGGTATAGAGAAAGCAGTACGACTTTCTGCTGATTTGGACTTAATGCGAACTCAAGCGCCCGATGATAAAAGGATGCAGGATATTGCAGATATGTTCAGAAGGCACAGTTTTGAAGTAAAAATAGGGGGTTGATGCGATGAACGAGCGAGTAAACAAATTGCGTGAACAGAGCGTGCGAACAAAGCCCTATATCTCGACCGAGCGTGCCGAGCTTGTCACCGAATTCTATCAGAGCGATACTCCGATGCGTGTGTCGGTGCCGGTGTGCAGAGCTCTATCATTTCAGCACGTCATGGAAAACAAGACAATATGCATCAATGAGGGAGAACTAATCGTCGGTGAGCGAGGTCCTGCACCTAAAGCAACACCAACGTATCCTGAGCTGTGCTGCCACGATATGGAGGACCTGCGGATAATCAATGTGCGCGAGAAGACTTCATTCATTGTAAGCGAAGATGTAAGGCGAATATACAAGGAGAAGATCATTCCCTTCTGGTGCGACAAAACAATGCGTGATAAGGTCTTTGAGGCGATGAGCCAAGATTGGCATCGTGCCTTCAATGCAGGTATTTTCACAGAGTTCATGGAACAACGCGCACCAGGACATGCGATCCTTGATGACAAGATCTACCACAAGGGGATGTTGGACTTCAAGAAGGCGATTATAGAAAACAGAAGGAAACTAGACTACCTAAATGATCCATGTGCCTATGAAAAGGACCAAGAATATCGAGCAATGGATATATGTGCAGATGCCGTTATTGCTTTTGCGAAACGACATGCAGACAAGGCGCTGGAGCTGGCTGAGGTTGAGAGCGATCCTGGTCGTCGTGATGAGCTGCAGCGTATTGCGGATGTCTGCTCGCACGTGCCGGCCCATGCGCCTCGTGATTTCTGGGAGGCGCTGCAAGCATACTGGTTTGTTCATCTGGGAGTGATTACAGAGTTGAATACGTGGGACTCGTTCAATCCTGGTCGGCTCGACCAGCATCTGTATCCCTTCTATATAAAAGGTCTCGAAGAGGGGACACTAACACCAGATAAGGCCAAGGAATTACTTCAGTGTTTCTGGATCAAATTCAATAATCAGCCGGCGCCGCCAAAGGTTGGGATCACCGAGGAGCAAAGCGGCACGTACACGGACTTTGCCCTAATCAATATTGGTGGGCTGACAGCGGATGGCGCGGATGGCGTTAATGAAGTTTCTTACATGCTCTTGGATGTCGTGGAAGAAATGCGATTGACACAGCCGAGCGGCTGCATCCAGATCAGCACAAGGAATCCTGACCATTTCCTCAAACGAGCGTGCCAGGTCGTTCGGACCGGTTTCGGCCAGCCATCGGTATTCAACACCGACGTGATTATCAAGGAAATGCTCCAAGACGGCAAGACAATCATGGATGCTCGCTGCGGTGGTCCCAGCGGTTGTGTAACGGTCAGTGCATTCGGTAAAGAAAGCTGCACTCTGACAGGGTATATGAATTGGCCCAAGATATTTGAACTGACTTGCTTTGGAGGTATTGACCCCAATAGCGGTGAGCAGATCGGGCCACAGACCGGCAATGCTAAACAGTTCACTACATACGGAGAGTTTTTAGAAGCCTACAAAACACAGCTTAAATACTTCGTTGATTTGAAGATACAAGGTAATAATGTTATTGAACGGTTGTTCGCCAATCTCATGCCGGCTCCATTCATGTCCATATTGATGGATGACTGTATCGCTCGCGGGCTGGACTATCATAATGGCGGTCCGCGATACAATCCCACATATATTCAGGGCGTAGGAATTGGCACACTGACCGACTCGTTAGCAGCGGTGAAGTGCCATGTCTTTGATAAAAAAAGCATCTCTATGGACGAACTACTAACGGCTTTGCAGGCGGACTTCGAAGGACATGAGCAGTTACGGCATGAATTACTCTATCACACACCAAAGTACGGCAATGATAACGACTATGCCGATGACATCACTGAAGAGGTTTTCAACGCCTATTATGATGTTCTGAATGGGCGTCCGAATACTAAAGGCGGGAGATACCGCGTCAATCTCCTTCCGACTACGGTGCACATCTATTTCGGCTCGGTGGTAGGTGCCCTACCCAACGGAAGGAAGGCCGGCGAGCCAGTCTCCGAAGGGATTTCGCCAACACAGGGAGCAGATAAGAAAGGCCCTACAGCAGTTATCAAATCAGCTTCGCGGATCGACCACGCACGCACAGGTGGAACGCTGCTGAATATGAAGTTTAATCCGCAGGTGCTTGCTGGCGATGATGGAATTGAGAAGTTTGCGCATCTGATTCGGTCGTACTTCAGGCTTGACGGTCATCACGTTCAATTCAATGTCATTACAGCCGACGCGTTGCGAGAAGCCCAGCAGAACCCCGAACAGAATCGCGA
>CAYSPM010000022.1:13175-23898 GCA_964432925.1 uncultured Pirellulales bacterium
TGTAAAGTTTCATCGGATGAGAACCAGCTTGAGACATTCATTCGAGCACATGTTCAGAAAGTAGAACCTCTAACAACGAAGGCGAATCTTGCGTATTGGGAGGCGGCAACTACGGGCAAGGAGGAGAAGTTCCGCGAACTTGAGCAGCTTCAACTTGAGATTCGCAGGATATACAGTGACACCAACGACTTTCGCTTGCTGAAGGACCTCAGAGAGCGCGGACGCATCGAGGACTCACGGCTTGCCCGGCAATTAGAGAAGCTCTATTTGGCGTACTTACAGAACCAAATTGAGCCGGAGCTTATGACACATATTATCGAGCTGGACACGAAAATCACGGAAACATACAACAACTATCGCGGTAAAATCAACGGTGAAGAAATCACAATGAGTGACATATATACAATCCTGACAACTGAGAAGGACTGCGTAAAAAGAGAGGCGGCCTGGAAGGCAAGCAAACAAGTAGGAAATGTAATAATCGATGATTTTTTGGAGTTGGTGAAATTACGAAACAAAGCGGCGAGAGATCTGGGATTTGATAACTACCATACTCTGTCTGTTTTTGCCGGGGAACAAAGCGTAGAGGAGTTGGACAGAATCTTTGCCGATCTGGAGAAACTAACCCGAGAACCTTTCGAACAACTCAAGAAAGAGCTCGATAAAATCCTTGCTGAAAGTTATGGCATTGCATGCGAAGATCTGATGCCCTGGCACTATCATGATCCGTTCTTTCAGAGAACACCGCTGGTCTATGAATTGGACCTGGATATGTATTACAAAGATCGAGACGTTAAAGAACTCGCCGAGAGGTACTATGCAAGTGTCGGCTTACCGGTGGATGACATTCTGGCCAGAAGCGACTTGTACGATCGAGAAGGCAAGTATCCGCACGCCTTTAGTCATGATGTGGACCGTAGCGGCGATGTTCGGATACTCGCCAACCTTCAGGATACCGAACGATGGATGGAGACAATCCTGCACGAATTGGGACATGCAGTCTACAGTAAATATCACGATCGATCTGAGCCCTGGCTGCTAAGAGAACCGGCCCACAGCTTCACGACTGAGGCTATAGCGATGTTCTTCGGCAGGCTGAGTCGAAACGCCGCTTGGATGCAAGAGATGTTGGGACTGCCGGCGGAAGAACGGATCAAGATTGAGAGAATAAGCAGCAAGTATATGCGATTCCAGCAGATCTTATTTGCGCGATGGGCGATGGTAATGTATAACTTTGAAAAGGCTCTTTATGCTAATCCCGAGCAGGATCTGAACACACTCTGGTGGGACATGGTTGAGAAATACCAGTTGGTAAGGCGGCCTCGGGGGCCAGCCGATGCCGGCTGGGCCTCAAAGCTGCACTTTACGACGGCCCCCTGCTATTACCACAACTATGTGCTCGGAGAGCTGCTAGCCTCGCAACTACATCACCATATTGTCCACAATGTCTTTGAGCTTGAATCAGATAAAGCTCGCCCGCTGGCGGCCAAGGGTCTCAGCTATGTTGGCGACAAACGCCTGGGGCGTTATCTTCGTCAGAACATTCTCGCACCCGGCGCACGTTATCACTGGAATGAGATGATCACCAAGGCAACAGGAGAACCTCTGAACCCGAGTTACTTCGTTGAGCAGTACATCCAGTAAACTATGGCGTACCAGATCCAGTCACTGCGTCCACTCGAATAGGTGCTGCATTATGGAAATCTAATGGTCTACCTGATTGCCATATTAATTTACCTGTTGGCACTGACCGGCATAGGCATATACAAGTCCCGGCAGATAAAGACACAGGCCGATTTTTCCGTCGCTGGTCGGTCCTTGTCACCATGGATACTAGTCTGCACGATGCTGGCAGTATGGATAGGGACAGGGTCCATCGTGGGCTATGCGGGCAAGACATACGAGACGGGATTGGCGGCTTTGATTCTGCCTGTCGGCAGCGTCATCGGCATGATGCTGCTGACCCGAATTGCTCCGAGAGCGCGCAACTACTCTGCTTACTCCGTACCCGAGATCATTGGCTCACGTTACGGGCAAACCGCCAGACTTCTGGCGGTCGTGGCCCTGGTAATTGCATACATGGTGATCGTGAGCTACCAGTTCAACGCCGGCGGCGCGGTGCTGGAAGTCATCCTCCAAGACGAGGCTGGCAATCCACTTTTATCAGCCGGCACTTCTACCATCATTGCCGCTGTGTTTATCATCGCTTTTGCGACACTGGCAGGCCTGTTGAGTCTGGCATACGCTGATATCGTCACGGGGATAATCATCACGGTTTCTCTGTTCGTGGCTTTTCCGGTCCTCTGGTTCAAAGCAGGCGGTTGGAGTGGAATGGAAGCAAGCTTTACACAAATGGGTAAGCCCAGTCACATGAAGTTCTGGGGCGTCTACAGTAACATCGAGATTATCAACTACTGCCTGCCGGTGTTTCTATTAATCATGGGGGACGCAAATCAATACCAGCGTTTCTTCGCAAGCAAAAGCGCCAAAGGCGCCAAGGCTGCAACCACGTTCATGGTGCTTGCCGTGCTCGTCATAGAGAGCCTGATTATCCTCGAAGCTTGGATCTGCTCCAGCATGATTCCCAACGCAGCCAACGGAAAGTATGTGCTCATCTACGCAGCCAAGAGTCTCATGCCGCCAGTTCTGGGGGTCCTGTTTCTTATCACCGTGGTAGGTATCATCATCTCCACTGCTGATTCCTTTCTGCTGATTCCTGCTACCTGCGTTATCCGCGACATATATTTGAACTACATAAATCCAAAAGCCTCGGACAAGAGGATCATCTTCTGCAGCAGGCTGCTTATTCTATTATTCGGGGCCGTTGCCTATTCTGCGTCACTGGCCTTCGCAAAATCGACGACCATTTTTGAAAAGGCTCTGTACGCATACACGATCTACGGCGCAGCGATTACCCCCTGTCTTGTGGCTGCGCTGTTCTGGCCGGGAGCAACCAAGCAAGGCGCCATCGCGTCCATTCTCTGTGGTACGATTGTAGCCTTGGCTTGGGCGGAGATGGATTTCATCCGCAATTCCCTGCCGGCGTGGGCCTCAGAACTGGATGCTGTATTGCTAGCTATAACCGTATCGGTCATCGCTCTAATATCTGTGAGTCTATTTACCAGAAAGAAACGCTAACATCGAAAGGTTTCTGTGGTGTTTGCTTCGAGCATCTACATACAAAGAAGAGAACAACTGAGGCAACAAATCCGGTCGGGAGTGATCTTGCTGATGGGCAACCAGGATGTTCCTATGAATTATGCAGACAATCCGTACCCCTTCAGACAGGATAGTTCCTTCTTATACTTCTTCGGACTCGATAAGCCCGGCCTAGCTGCCCTGATTGATGTGGATGAGGGAATCGAGACCGTATTCGGCGACAATCCTACGATTGATGAGATCGTCTGGATGGGGCCACAGCCCTCACTCGAAGAGGTCTGTTCACAAGTCGGTATTTCAAACACAGGCTCAAGTAACGAACTCGACCCTGCCATCCAAAAAGCACGTCGCAAAGACAGAACCATCCACTTTCTGCCGCAGTATCGGTCAGAGAACACTGTCAAGATCGGCTGGCTGCTGGGTATTGAGTCGAGCCGCATTCAGGACTTTGTCTCTGAACCTCTGATCCGAGCCGTTGTCGCACAGAGGTCTATCAAATCACCTGAGGAGGTCCAGCAAGTTGAGCAAGCCCTTGAAATTACACACGACATGCAAATTGCAGCTATGCATCGGGCCAAGCCCGGGATTTACGAGCGAGATATTGCGGGGATCATGGAGGGCATTGCGGTATCCAAAGGCGTACGACCGGCCTTTCCCACCATTTTCTCAGTACATGGAGAGACACTCCACAATCACAGCCACGATAGTCTAATGCAGGAAGGTGACATCGCTGTGAACGACTCCGGTGCTGAATCTCTACTGCATTACGCCAGTGACATTACCAGGACAATCCCCATTGGCGGAAAATTCTCTCAACAGCAGCGGGACATCTATCAGATTGTGCTGAATGCCCAGGAAGAGGCCATCGCGGCGATCAAGCCAGGCGTTGAGTTCAGGCACGTGCATCGAATCGCATGTGTGGCGCTTGCATCCGGCCTGAAAGAACTCGGGCTTATCAAGACAGACCCAGAAGAAGCGGTCAAGGCCGGAGCACATACATTATTCTTTCAGTGCGGACTGGGGCACATGCCTGGGCTTGACACGCACGATATGGAATCTCTCGGCGAAGACTATGTGGGCTATACGGACCAAATCAAACGAAGAACAGAATTCGGCTGGCAGTGGCTTAGGCTGGCTAAGGCTCTGGAGGTAGGCTATATCGTTACTGTCGAGCCAGGGCTTTACTTTATTCCTCAGCTGATTGATTCTTGGAAGACCCAGCGCAAATACGCAGCTTTGATAAACCACGCACAGGTTGAAAAATACAGGGACTTTGGCGGCATTAGAATCGAGGATAATGTCTTAGTTACCGATGATGGCTGCCGAATCCTTGATCCAGAGATCCCTAAGAGCATCGACGAAGTCGAAGCTGCCTCATCACAATAGTAGTGCCGCAATCCATCTCAAAACGTTCAAGCTGACCTGTGAGCGGTGTGGACGAAATCGCTCAATATCTTATCAGAACCTGATAAGGCTTAGACATCAGTCTTCTTTCGCCCCAATGGCCCTACAAATCGAAGCTGGCATCAGAAAACAGCACGCGGGTTTTGCTCTGCGATTAATAATTTGGAGGATTTTTAGATAGACTTCGGTAACTTCAAGTCAAGTACAAACAGCAATCGTGAATCTGCAACAATAAAGGACTACGTTAGGCCCTTAAGGTTTTGTTGCTTGATACCGATACTCTTCCGCCTTGTGCCGGACAATTTCACCTTCAATCATATAGATAACGTCCTCCGCTATATTAGTTGCGTGGTCTGCTATGCGCTCGAGATGCCGTGAGGCTGAGAGCATATGAACCAAAGACTCGATCTGCTGTGGATTCCTGCAAATTGCATCCTGGACTATCAAGTACATTTGTCGGTTCATAGCATCGATTTCATTATCCGAGGCACATACCCGGCGAGCGATATCAGCGCTCAGATTTACCAGAGCATCAAGGCTTTCTTTTAGCATCTGCTGAGCCTTGCGTGCCATTCCAACAAAGTCGAAAGATATATCCACCGGAGGCTGGGTTGCAAGAAAAGCCGCCCGTTCGGCGACGTTGACTGCCAAGTCCCCCACGCGTTCGAGATCGTTGTTTATTTTGAGCACAGCGATTATGAATCTCAAATCGATTGCGACCGGCTGATGCAAAGCAAGTATCTTTAGACAGCTTTCTTCCACCTCGACTTCCATCTCATCTATCCTGATGTCCTTTTCGATTACGCTATGGGCCAGATTTCCATCGCGGCTCTTGATTGCCAAAGTTGCCTCGCGGACACTTAATTCAGTCATTGCTCCTAATGTAAGGATGTCCTTCTTCAGTTTTTCTATTTCTCGTTCTAAATGAACTGGCATCGTTCAATTCCCTTTCGTTATAGTTGATATCTGCGTTCCTGACCGGATACAAGTGGGCATTTATACTTTGTGTCCTGAAAAAGCACCTCTCCTTCTTTATCAGCCACGATCATTGTCTTTGTGTAGTTAAACGTTGGTGGAATCTCATTGATTATCTCGATTCGGCTCCAGGGCACAACCCTCACCATTACATTACCTATTTCTATGTCTCTCGGCCCATTGACAACTCTCCCGAAGTGGAATGTCCTGCAGTGCAAGCGAACGTATGAATCTGTTATCTCCATTACTTTACCGACCAGCAGGTGATTGTGCGCATCGGGGTAGTTCTTTATGGTTCTTATCTTCCAGATGCTTGTCTCAGTCATCTCGCCCATACTCTTATCCAAATCTGCCTGTAACGTAGTCCTCAGTCTGTTTTTTGCTTGGATTGCTGAAAATTTTGGAAGTATTGTCATATTCGATAAGTTCGCCGAGGCAAAAAAATGCCGCACTTTCACTGACACGAGCAGCCTGTTGCATGTTGTGAGTTACGATTACTATTGTGTAAGAGCTTTTAAGCTGCTCGATAAGGTCTTCAATCTTTCCCGTAGCCAGCGGGTCAAGTGCAGAGCAAGGCTCATCCATCAAAAGCACACGCGGTTTCGTCGCCAGTGCACGGGCAATGCAAAGCCGCTGCTGCTGACCACCTGAAAGTGCCAATGCAGATTTTTTCAAATCATCCTGCACTTCATCCCATAGCGCTGAAGCCTTTAAGCTCTGCTCAACTATGTGTTGCAGCTTAGATTTATTCTTTACACCTTGCAAACGAGGTCCATACGCCACGTTGTCAAAAATGCTCTTTGGAAACGGATTTGGCTTTTGAAAAACCATGCCTACTTGCTGGCGCAGGTTGACAAGATTGATTCGCTTATCATATATATCTTGACCATCGACTTCGAGTTTGCCTTCGGCACGAGCGTGTGGCACAAGATCATTCATTCGATTTATACTTCGCAGGAACGTGCTTTTACCACAGCCGCTCGGACCGATTATAGCAGTGACACTACAAGGATAAATATCCATGGTAATATCTTTAACACCGACCGTTGAACCATAATACATGCTGAATTGATCGGCGCGAATTATTGCGCACTGGCATTTTTCTGTATTAGATTCGTCTGCAGCACCCTTTATTCTCTGAACCGTTATAGTTGGTTCGATGACGGATTTTGATGCTTTAACGTCCAAGGCCGACTTTAACATTTGATTATTACTTTGTTTGGTCATTGTTGTCTCACAATGAAAAAGCTTTAATTAGCGTCCTTTGAGCTTTTTGAAAACGCGCGAGCGTAAGATAATTGCAACTGTGTTAAGCCCTAAGATCAACAAAACAAGAGTGACCACCATGCCATATTGGTTATGGGGCACCATCATTGCCAACCTGTCGCCCACCGCCATATCATAGCTGCCATAAGAGAGCGTTCGTGTTGAATCGAATATTGATTTTGGTATAGGTCCGAGCGCGACAGCGCCGGTAAAGAGAATAGGTGCTGTTTCTCCCGCAATTCTACTTAAGCTCAATATAACACCTGTTAAAATCCCCGGAAGCGCCGCTGGAAATATGACCGTGATAAAGGTTTTGAACCTGCTTGCTCCAAGCGCCAACGAGGCCTCCTTATATGTTTGGGGCACCGCTCGTATAGCCTCCTCGCTGGCTCGAATCATTACGGGCAATGTCAGTACCCCAAGCGTCAGCGACGCTGCCAAAATGCACGGCTTAGACTCGAAACCCAGCACGGGGAACAGAAAGAGTACAAAAAATGCCAGACCGAAAAGACCAAATATTATGCTCGGTACGCCGGCAAGCGTATTTATACACATACGAATTATTCTCACAGCGAAGTTATCCGATGCGCACTCGACCAGATACGCCGCTGATATAATTCCAAGCGGGACTGCAACCAGCATCCCCAGCAAGGTAATCACGAGTGTGCCGAGTATTTCAGGGCCGATACCACCAAAGTAGTGGCTGTTGACATTGTCATCGATGAAATACTGCCAGTAGAATGTCCAGCGTGGCTTGAGCATTCGGGTTAGATTCTCAGGGACATAATCGAATAATGGCTCTATAATTGTACCAGCAAATTGTTCCGCTCGTGGACTTAGGACTTTGACAAGTGGTTTACCTGGTTCTTTTTCGACCCACTGCTCAATCCAAAGAAGGTTATCCAGTAACTTCTGGGCATGGTCCCATCTTGTCGCACCGTAGCGTAGTCTGACCAATGCAGGAACAGGCTCGCCAGGTTTGGGTCTAAGCAACTTCACAATAATTTCCTCCACCTCAGCGAGAGAACCGGCATATTCATAATATCTGCTCAGATCGGTGCTTTCTGCTGCTTTTTGAAACTCCTTTGCCAGTCTAAAAAAATCTTCTGCGCGTGTACCTTTAATGCGAGTGTCATTCTCATATTTAAGGACGTATTCAATATTTTCTCTTATCTGTTCAATATCCCTGCATATAAAGGCATTCTCAAGTTTGTTTCGTAAGTCTCTGCTGATCGACCGCAGTTGGGTATACTCATCGATAGAAACATCTTTGTATCGAAGTTCTTTTCCAAACTCTCTATGGATCTTACGGGCTTCATCCGTCAGTGCCTCGGTATCAATCCCCCTTTTAAACTTGTCTATTGTTTCGTAGACCACCTTGCGGATGTGCTCGGCCTGGTTAATTTCCTTCTCCAGGCTCGATGGGTCCCCTCTTTGAAAAATCGAAAGCTGCATTTTGCGGAACTCAACAGTGCCCTGGAAGACAACGGCACCCGTACCTCGCCATATCATCGGACCGAGTACTGCGACTAAGGCAAAACACATCAGTACAACCGACAGGGCGGTCAATGCCGTAAATGCTCTATCAATTATTCCGCGAACAGCTAATCTCATTATTCTTTCCCCAGCGTCTTTTTCGCGCGCTCAAGGAAGTACTCGCTAAGCAAGTTCAGAAAGAAAGCCATGACCAGCAGCAGTACACCAACGGCAAAAAGTGCCCAATAATGTGGAGTATCACGCGGTGTTTCTCCCATATCCCCGGCTATCGTAGCAGTCATTGTGCGAACCGATTGCGAAAGGTCCCACCATGGATGAGGGATCTGGTTGGCATTACCCGAGGCCATCCATACAACCATCGTTTCACCAATAGCCCTCATCATTCCCAAAACAATTGCCGCGATGATGCCACTATGGGCCGCGGGGATGACCACCCTTAACATTGTTTCCATGCGTGTTGCACCAAGACTGTAGGATGCTTCTCGCAGCTCTAGGCCTAAAGCTGAGATCGAATCTTCGGCGACGCTGATGATTGTCGGAAGAGCCATCACTGCTAAAATCAAAGAAGCATTCAGAGCATTGGTTCCTGTGGGAAATCCCCATTTCTTCTGCATCCAGGGGGCTAGTACCAACACTGCAAAAAATCCATAGGCCACAGACGGTATAGCAGCAAGAATCTCAATTAGAGGTTTAACAAAGCCTCTGATCTTGAAGGACACAATGTCACTTAGAAAGATGGCAGCCATAATGCCTACTGGAACTGAAAAAACCAGTGCCGCTACCGTTACGTATGCCGAACCAGCTATAAGAGCCAACGCACCGAACTTTGCATTTTCCGCTTCCGGATACCAGCTTGAGCTTGTAAGGAATTCTATAAGGCTGAGCCTGGTAAGAAATGGAAGCGCTTCGCGGATAACAAAAAAGAAGATAAGAAAAACTGCTATAACAGACGTGGATGCAATTGCAAACAATACAGTCCTTCCAAGGTGCGATAGGATGAAACCTTTCAGGTCCTGCCTAGGCGTCAAAACCAGCGGCCGAATCCGACCGGCCGCTGGTTCTAATAAAGCTGTAACATTCCTTTGGCTCATCGTTGCCCACTGGTAAATGAGGATAATGCAAACTTACTAATAGTTCGTTAGCGACACAAATCCCTTTGCCTCAATGAGTTCCTGCCCCTTTTCGGTCAGATAGAAGGTGCAGAATTTGTGAACCATAGAACCGAGTTTGGGATAACCATTAGTAAACATGTAAAGTGGCCTGGTAACCGGGTAGGTGCCACTTGCAATGGTGTTTCTGCTTGGCATAATCCCATCGATTCTAAGAGCACGAACATTTGAGTCCACAAAACCAAGACCAACATAGCCTATAGCACCTCTTGTTGTCTTGACACGGGCGTGGGCCTGTGGATTAGAATTGACGTATTCCACATTCCCTGCCATTTGCTGCTTTTGCATGACCAGTTTGTGGAAGGTCTCATAGGTTCCTGAGGATGTATCCCGGCTGATGACCACGATAGACATATTCGGTCCATCAACTTGCCTCCAGTTTGTTACCTTGCCTGTGTAGATGTCACGGACCTGCTCCTTCGTTAGCTCTCGCACCGGATTAGATGGATGAACAACAACACAAACACCGTCCATTGCAACTACGTGTGCTACCGGAAAAATTCCATTTTCGACTGCCCTTTTGAATTCCTTTTCCTTCATAAAGCGACTCATATTCGCAATATCACACCGCCCATCCACCAAAGCCGCAGCGCCATCGCCACTACCTGTCTTCTTCACCGTGATATCAACGTTGGGGGAAATAGCCTTGAAATGTTCTGCAAATGCATCCGCAATAGGGCCGACAGTGGTGGAACCTTCTATCTGTAGGCTCTCGGCTAAGCTTACGCTGCTCATTAGAAGCAGCATAACTGCTACCGTTAAAATTCTGTTTCTCATATTCATGTCTCCTAATAAACCATACTCTACTTTTGTTAAAACTGTGTTAGTACTTTGTTAGGATATTGTTAGCAGTCCAAGATAAGCTGGTCCTTAGAACTTGAGTTTAAGGTCGGCTTGGAGCCTTCGGTATTCGGTATCAGAGATGCTCTTTACGATTTCGTTGTCGAAATATGTCACTGCTGCCTGGACGTTTTTGGCGACCTGGTAAGCGAAGCCGAATCGATGCCCTTTGCTGCTGTTCGCACCGGGTCCTCCTATACCACCACCAACAAAATCCGAATCTGTGAAAGCAGCAAGCACAGCATCAGCTTCGAGGTCTCTGTAATCGTAGGATATTTCCCACGAACCCGGCGTTTTGGCTTTGTTAATCTTTCCACCAATCAACCAACCAGTGTCGTAGTTGGTGCTTGCATTGGTATTTTTAGCGTAGTCTCCGTAAATTGAGACTGGCATATCCATCAGCTTGGTTCCGT
>CAYSPM010000023.1:0-14480 GCA_964432925.1 uncultured Pirellulales bacterium
TAAGCTTGTTTCCAATACCTAAGCATCTTAGGTATTATAAAACACGAAAATTAAGCGTGCTGTCCTTTTGGTTGATTGGTGTTGGCACAATGCTTAAGTATGTTAGGTATTAAAGCTCGAACACCTAGCATCAAATATCATGTATCGAGATTCGACTATATACCATATAATATTAGTATCGAATTAATTACCAATTGCATCTTACCAATCCCCATGTACAAGATACGATTCACGACGTTAGAGTATCAAGAATAGAACCAATCACCCAAAAATTTTTTACAAAAATTTCGTGATCCGCTCTTGACTTTTCGACCCTCATTTTTGGCTTGTTTTCGATGGTTGGTTGAACCTGGTATAAAAGTGTGTACTTTTGTGAATTTTTGTTAAAAAGCGAGCATTTTTGCTGAAAAATGTGAAAAAATGCTCATTTTCGAACTGGCTCCTTTTTGCACTTATGCTCTTATCTCTTAAGCACTTATGACATTTTCAGTCAAAAGTCTGAATTAACCAAGTGTCCAATTACGCCGCTATGAAACTGCCGATTTGATAGACGGCAAACGTCACTAAATAGGCCAGGGCAGTCAGGCCGACGTAACGAATAAATTGCTGCTGTTAAGCAGCAAAAACAGAAAGCATCCCATAAGTTGTCAACTAATGATCGGCACTTAGTCCCACCTGTGCTTTTTGATAGAGGCGAGAATTTTTTCGGCGCATTTAAGAGCTGCCAGGCCTTCTTCAGCGCTGACCTCGGGCTGGAACTTTTGATCTACACAGGCCCGAAGAAATGCCTCCTGCTGTAACCAGATAGGCTCTTTATCATCTATAATAAGCTGTTCAATATGTAGTAGATCCGGCCAATTTACCTTTGTCAGGTCAAAGTTCTGCATTTCTTTGTGCTCTTTTATCCACTTGAGCACGTTCGTATTAGGATCGGCCTTAATAATAATGCCCGTCTTTTTCAAGTAATCCACGCTCAAGTATGCCTGCCGACTGAACACTCTGACCCTTCTATCGGTTCTCAGTGCAAGCCGGGAAGCAGTGATATTCGCTACGCAGCCGTTCTCAAAAACAATCCTTGCATTGCACATATCTTCACCGCCCTCGATGACGCTCACCCCAACTGCATTAACTTTTTTAATCTTGCTCGCTGCCAGCGACAGAATGATATCTATATCGTGGATCATAATATCCAGTACGACGCCAATATCTGTTGAGCGGAAGGTATACGGGCTAACGCGGTTGGCCTCTATGAACTTCGGCTCGATATCAAGCCGTTTGATAGCTTGAACAACGGGATTGCAACGCTCGGAATGACCTACAGCTACAACGGTGTTTCTGCGTTTTGCAAGTGATACTATCTTTTTGCCTTCTTTTGAGTTTGCTGCTAAAGGCTTTTCAATCAGCACGGGAATTTTGTTTTTGATGAAGATTTTTGCCAGATTCAGGTGTGTCACGGTGGGAGTTGCTATCGTTACAGCGTCAACATTCTTTAGGATATCGTAGCAATTGTCATAAGCGGAACAACCATATTTCTCAGCCAGCCGCTGAGCCTTGCCGAGGTCGGTATCTACAACAGCAACGAGCTCACTCTCGGGCAGTTGGCTATAGACCTTGGCATGTATCGTCCCCATTTTGCCTGCACCGACAACGGCAGCACGTATCTTATTCGTAATATCTTGCATAGCTGCTACGTTCTCCTTCTGCTTTGAAGAGTTTCAGCTAAATTCATTAATAAAGCAACAGGTCAAAAGGCTTAAAATTTATATACGACAAATAACCCGGCATATTCGCCATCGAACATTGGCTGAATAGTAAGATTTCTATTTTCTTTGCGATTGTGTAAACCAATAACTGCTTTGGCTGTAAAATAGCCGAGGGCAGAACCCAAAAATACATCTGAAGCCCAATGGCTGTTGTCATTGATTCTCGATAGAGCAGTTAAAGTCGCTATCGTATACGCTAAGGGGGGAACAAACACTATGTCATCATATTCATTAGCTATCACAGTCGCTATTGAAAAGGCAGAAGATGCGTGTCCTGAAGGAAACGACAGGTTGGAGCTGGAAAAACCGGGACCATCCCATGTACTATATGGATCTCCCGAACTGGGTCTATGCCTGTGTGTAGAAAATTTAAGGGCCTGTGTAAAAATTCCAGTGAACACAAAACTCTCCAAACTTAGCCAAGCAGTCCTTTTCGCTTTTTTATTTTCAAATAAATGACCGTAAAGATAAAGCACACCTAAAGGTGGCAGAGTATACATGCCATCGCCGAAGGGCCCGGCAAAGTCCGCAATTTTGTCACTGGTGCTATTGCGTCTTCTCTGCGCCCAATCTTGTATATCCTGATCGCAAGCGTACAATCCGACCGTTATGCTTGCTACGAGCGATGCTTTTATCCAATCTGATTTCTCCCAACGCAATGGTGCTGTGAGTGTACTCTTAGAATCCGAAATAAAATCCTTTAAGTAATCTCCTTCTGATTCAAAATCGACTTCTTTGGTCTGGTTTTCTTCTGTCTGGGCTGTCGGACCATAGTAATCAGAAAACCACTTCGCTTCAGGTGGCTGGGCAAAAGATACATTAACAACTGCCACCGTCAATAAAACACGAGCGAGTAAAATTTTAACAATTTTTATTCTCATGACCCCGTCTACATGTAGTACGTATACCTCAGAACTCATATCCTAAACCGAATATTCCATGAACAGCCACATTCGGAACATCTGCGTGCCCGTCTTGGATAGGGGTATACGCATAAGACGCGGTCAGTTTTCCTTCTATTGTAAAGAATAACTTTTTCCAAATATAAAATCTCTTTTGCACCGCTGCCTGTGCGGTAGGACCAGATAAATAAAAACCTTCATTAAAAATTCCTTGATTTGGGGAAAGCTCCCTTCCACGAATCTCCATTTCAGGATGTGTTATTACTACTCCTGCGCCTAAACGATAGATCAATCCTTTATACTTCCAAGCTCGGTTTACAGTGATAAGGTTGTAACCATGCGAAATCTCAAAATGTTGAACCTCTGGCGGTTCGTTATCTAAATAAAGTTTATGATGCATTAGTTCCAATTCCCATGCACGACTCCCCTTCCACTTAGCAATACGCCAAGCGTAATAGGGTGAACCCTCTAACCATCTCTCATCATACCTTGCGTTTAATTCGATATCGTCCTGCCCTGATTGGTGTATAGTTAAGGGCGTTTTAAAATTATACGCCGAGCCAAGGAACGCCTCGAAAGTCCACGACTCTTGTGCCTGTGCGGGAACGACTGCAACTAATAATGTAATTTGTATTATTCCTATATAAAGTCTGTTCATGATGGCAACTCCTTACTCATTGAGAAAATCAACATACCTGTTCAACAACAAATACGACTTTTTTAAGGTTACGATTTATTCTAATGTCTTGTATATCTGCTAAGCTCCGGGGGCATCTCGTTCAGCCTAAATGGGGTCTTTTTCAATGTCTAAACGTCTCGAGGTATCTGCCAAAGCGATGTTGGCTGCTCCTAATTACTGCATCGACCATTGCTTTGACGTTTTCATCTAGCCCATCCTCCTGAGCCAAGTTTTCCGCATTAGCCAACAGTGTACCTTTCTGGCGATAAAGCTTTCTGTAGGCCTCAAGTATTTGCTTCTGCTGCTGCTGAGTCAGACCAGCTCGCTCCAAACCCTTTTTATTAACACCACGAACTCTCGGCGTATTATGTCCGCTGATGATCAGAAACGGCGGCGCATCCTGGGTAACACCTGTCAGCGCCGCGACAAAACACCACCTGCCGAGAGTAACGAACTGATGCAGCCCAGACACGCCGCTCATCCAGGCACCTGTCTCGATTTTGGCGTGCCCACCTATTTGAACATAGTTGCTTAAGACAACTTTATCTTCGAGTATGCAATCGTGCCCAACGTGCGCACCAACCATTAGAAAATTGTCATTTCCCAGTTGCGTTTGCGCGTCCTCATACCTGCTTGGATGAATTGTGACGTTCTCGTGAAAAACGTTCCTGTCACCTATAACGAGTCGACCAATCTTGCTCTTGGAATCTAAGCCTAAAACCTGCGGCAAACACCCGATTACACTGTTGGGAAAGAAATGATTGTCTCTTCCAATCTTCACATTTTCCTCAATCACCACGTTGGCATCTAATATTGTCCTGGCACCGATTGTCACACCCCTGTGGATCACACAATGTGGCCCTATTATGACATCTTCGCCTAAATCAACATCATCATCAACTACCGTGCTGGGATGTATTTGAGCCATCTTATCTGTTCTCTCTGTTTAACAGCAGACCTCTAATAGGTTTTCATTTTTCATATTTTCTTATCATCAACGAGCATGAATTTTATCTCTGCTTCTGCGACTATTCTTTCGCCTACCATAGCTACACATCTACAATGTGCCGTTCTTTTTCTAAGCCTGACCGTCTCAGCCGTCAGTATAAGCTGATCACCCGGCACTACTGCTTTGCGCAACTTCACTCCATCCATACTCAGCAGAACAGCCAACTGGCCGGCATGTTCAAGTCTCTGCGCGAATAACAAACCGGACACTTGCGCCATCGCCTCTACGATAAGAACGCCTGGCATGATCGGCGTGCCCGGGAAATGTCCCTGGAAAAACTGCTCGTTAAAGGTCACGTTCTTTACGCCTTTTATTCGCGTGTCCCCTTCTATATCTATTATCTTGTCTACCAGTAGAAAAGGATATCTATGTGGTAAAATCTTCTGAATCCTGCGAATATCCAGAATCGCATCGGTGCCGAACTTCTCATTACGTTCTTGCTGCTGAGCTGCCTCATACAACCTCCTGGCAAGTTGCTGATTAAGCGAATGCCCACTCTTATAGGCCACAATTCTGCCACTTATGTTCCTGCCAACCAGCGCCAGATCTCCGACCAGATCAGCTATCTTGTGCCTGACACACTCGTTGGGAAATCTATAACTGTTCTTAATTGGTCCATCCGAGCTAATTACAAGGATGTCTCTATAACTGACATGTGTCCCGATTCCACGAGCCTGAAACTGCTTTGCCTCAGCCTCAAGCAAGAAACTCCGAGCCGGTGCCAGATTTTTTTCAAAGCTCTCCGGAGAAAGTCTGTAGCTGTAGATTTGTCTGCCAATGCCTGTATGGCCACCGTAATCCAGATCGTACGTTATATTCAGACCACCGTCGACGTAGGGTAGCGCATATATTGAGGCATCACCGGCTGTGATGGTTATTGGTTTTTTTATGACAAATTCTTTTCGGCTGGCCTTCTGCTCAACAACGCCTATCCGTTTCAGCACTTTGACATACTCGGCGCAGCTACAATCCGGCGCCGGTAGTTCTGCGCCGTCCACTTCCACGATTACATTGTCAATCTCCATTGCGCTAAGCGTAGCCAGACAATGCTCAATCGTCTCTATGCTCACAGCCCCCTTCTTTATGGTTGTGCGACGACTTCGCTCAGCTAAATTAGGCACGACGGCGACGATTCGCACAGCCTCGGGCATATCAGTGCGAACAAAAACAACGCCCGTATTCTCCGGTGCAGGACGGAAAACAACCCTCGCTTCCTTGCCCCCAAACAGACCTTTGCCTGCAATCTTGCCCTCACTCTTTATCGTTTTTTGCAGCTTCAAGTTTCTCTATCCTCGCGGCCAGTCGTTTTACTTGCTGCGCAAGCTTTGGCAGTCGCAGCACCTGGGCGACCACTCGGACTGCCTCCTTGACGTCAATAGCAGGAGTCCAGGCAAGCTTCAATCCTGGCCCAACATCGCTCAAGACACCCGACTGCGCCCCTATCATTGTGCCGGAGCCTACCTCTATATTGTCTGCCAAACCCACCTGCCCAGCCAGAACAACGCCGTCGCCAAGCCTGCAACTGCCGGCAATACCAACCTGGCCGGATATCAGGCAGCACTTCCCTATCACTACGTTGTGAGCAATCTGTACAAGGTTGTCTATCTTTGTTCCGGCTCCAACTATCGTATTGCCAAATTTCGCCCTGTCAATACAACAGTTCGCCCCTATCTCAACGAAATCCTCTACAACTACACCGCCATTGTGAGGGACAAGTTTATGCGTGCCGTCAATGCAAGAATATCCAAAACCTACTGACCCAATGGTACTGTTCGCCTGGACGATTACATTGTTGCCCAGGCGGCAGTTGTGATAAACAACTACATTGCTGTCAAGACGGCAGTATTCACCGATCTTTGAATTTTCGCCTATTTTGCATCCGCTGGCAACTACGGTGTTTTGTCCGATTTCGACACCATCGCCGATCACTACGGCTGGGCCTATAGACACGCCTTCAGATATTTTGACATTCTGCCCGACCGACGCGGCAGGATCAATCCCAGCTTCCGGCGTCTTCAATTCGGGTGCAAAGAAACTCAGGGTTTCTATAAGGGCGGCTTCGACATTCTTGACAACTAACTGTGGTTTGCCTAACTGCTCTAAAGGTCTTGTGAGAATGACCGCTGCCGCGTGCGACTTGTTAACCGCAGCAGCATGTTTTTCGTCGGTGACAAAAGTCACATCAGTCTCACATGCACCCTCAACCGGCCCGACAGCTTTTAGCTGTTGTTCAAAGTGGTCAGCCGGACCAATTAACTGGGCACCAAGACGTTGCGCTAATTCTGAAATCGTCAATAACATTAGGCACTAAAAAACCGTCACGACAAGCAGCAGAATAACCTAATAAACATCACAAATTTTGGGGCTTTGAATCTTGTTGTTCCGACTACTGCTCTGAGTTTCCTACTGCGTCCAGCCGGGCTATTACTTCATTGGTAAGGTCAGTGCAGTTACCGCTATAAAGCACCTTGTGCGTACTAATTGTGAGCATGAGCTCCTCACTTGAAATGGGAAACTCCGGCTCAGTGTACTCAAACACAAGCTCCAGACCTTTTTGTTTGGCCAGCTCCTGAGTCGTCTCCAATATCTCTTTATACAACTGTTCAGTCCATTGCCTGTCCCTCAATGTTGTTTGCTGCTTAACGTATTCCGTTCGCGCTTCAATTTGGGCGCGTTTTTCGAGGAGCGATTTAACCTGTGCCAGATGATCACTGCTGCCGGGCTTGAAGGTTCTTAGAGCTGCTTCATCCGCTTGGATCTCTTTAGAAAGCTCACTCAATTCGTCCCTTATTTTGCTTTGCTCAGCCATCACCTCAGTTCGGAACTTGATGCTTCTCTTGCAATCACGGAAAACCTTCCGAATGCTGACAACACCGATATTTGGCGACGGCTCATCTGCTGTCGCCTCAGCCCGACTATGTTCGTAACCCATAAACAAAACTATTACACCTATAAGAAAACTCGAGAGTATAGTAACGCTGGTCTTCATAATTTTCCCTTTCTTTGTATTATTGTCTAAGAGATTTCTGATATTTCAAAATAGCGCCCCTCCCACTGAGAAACTGAACGTTTGTGTCTCGTCCAGATCATCCTTGGAAATCGGTGTGGCGAGTTCAAATCTCATAGGCACCGGCCCAAAAAATTGCGGTACCATTATCTGTATGCCACCACCCACAGACAACCGGTAGGTGCCTGAGTCGATCGTTCCGCTGTCAACAAAGAACAATGCCGAAAAATTCTCACCTATCAATGGGACAGTCAATTCAGCATTAGCTAAAAATATCCAGTCACTGCCAACAGGATCAATCTGTCTGGGTAACGACACATTCGTCTGCAAACCCCTGGTACTTACACCGCGGTATTCGAACCCTCTTATGCCGTATATACCTGTGCCGCCGGCATAGAACTTCTCAAAAGCAGGGGCGTCCCCTATTATTGCCCCCCCGCGCACCTTTGTCGCCAGTACCGTCTCGCGTTCCAACACATCCTCATGAAGTGTTATGTATCGGATATAAACACCGTTTAGCACCCCAAACGTGTGGTCGCCAGTGACCTGCTCATAGCTGGTGTTAAAACTGTAACCCGTTGTTGGATTGTACAGATCATCCGTTGCCGTTTTTCCAGTGCCTGCCCTGATCCCTACTAGCATGTTGTATCCTTCGATGTCTCTAATCTCTTGCGGGGCATCGTAATCAAGACTGTACACCTTTACATTCTCGGCTCGAAGGCTAATATTTCTGCGCCAGAGGTCCTTCCGTCGCTGCTCAAGGCCAATCTGGCCACGCAGCCTTTTTTCATCATAGCTTTCCCTCCACCTTCCCCAGCTCGACCCGGCCAGATCGAGAGACATCGGTCTGTCGTATAAGTAAGGCTCCCGGAGGCTCACCGAATACTGGCTGACTTGGGTGCCCGGCATAAGTGCGATTCTAAAATGTTGGCCTGCGCCCCGGAAAGACCTCATCGTTATCAACTCTTTGAAGTTTTCAGGCGCATCTTTGATGTCAAAGTTACGCTGCTCATAAACCAACTGTCCGATCATACCGCTGTCGCTGCTGATGCCGACACCTGGCTTTATCATACCAGTAAGTCCTTCCTTCACGTCAATTCGCACATCCATTCGATTCGGGTCACCGTCCTTAGGCGTGACAGGCCTGATTATGACTTCATCAGCCAACACCATTCTTCGTACGTAATACTCCAGCCTTCCACTGCCTTGTTTGGGGGCCATATTAGCGTTGTACCACTGACCGGGAGTAAAATCGTACTCATCCAGTACACGGCGGACGATCCTGTCCTGCGTTAGTTCATTGCCGGTTATGTCGATCCTGCCAATACGAAAGCGCCGGCCCTCGGTTATGTTAAACTCAACTATCACTGTGTTGGCATCAGCTTGCTCGGAAAATTTGGGCCGCTGCTCAACCTGAGCATCTACAAAGCCCTGCTCATGATAAAGCTTTCTAATGCGCGTGGTCTGCCTATCAACCTCACGCTTGAGATAAATATTCCCATCACTTAGCTCCAAACTTTCTCGTAGTTTCTCCTCTGAGAAGAATTCATTGCCTACAAAAACGGTTTGTTCAATACGATAGGCAGGTCCCTCATCAATCATGAACGCGACATGAACCTTACTATTGTCCTCGGAGAATTCTTTTTTAGCCTCTACCTTGTAATCAAGAAAGCCCTTTTCATAGTAAAATTTTCGTAATTTCTCGATATCCTCCTGCACAGCTTCTTGCGTGTAGTAGAAGGACCAGTAAAACCACTTTCGTGTTTTTGTCTTTATAAGCTTTTTAATCGTCGAGGTTTTTACATGTTCGTTTCCGGTAAACTTCACCGATTTAATTTTGACTCTTGGACCCTCATCGATTGTGTATACTAATCGACCTTGTGGTAACTTCTCTCGATCGAGTGTCACTTTAACGAACGCAAATCCGATTTTCCGATATACTTCAGCGATAGTCGTTCTACCGCTTTCAGCCAGGTATGGGTCTAAGCGTTCGCCTGCAACAAAGCCCAGTCTTTGCAACAGAACATTCTTTTTATATTTCCGATTACCTACAAACTCAATCGAGCGGATAACGTGGCTGGGCTTTTCTTTGCCCGTGTCACTGCTGCTATCCAAAGAGGATTCGTTAGGCTCACCATCGGCAGTTGCAGTTTCGATAGACTCAGACACACTTTCAGATGAAACCTCCGACTGCTCAGCGAATGCACGAGTTGAACCCAGCAGCAACAACAATATGCCAAAGACAAAAATTGCATCTCGCATCTGATATCTCGCGAATCCAGAATTCACGTTAGCGCCGCCAGAATCCGACTAAAATGGCACCGCTTCCTGCCGAACCTCTGAGGCGCTCTCAAAACGTGTAAACTTTTCTCGGAACCTTAGCTTCACGCTGCCGGTTGGGCCATTACGCTGCTTAGCTATTATAAGCTCGGCAGTGTTGTCCCGTTGATAGTTCTCGTCGCCCCGGTGGTAATAGTCTTCGCGGTGCAGCAGCATTACCACATCTGCGTCCTGTTCGATACTGCCGCTTTCGCGAAGGTCGCTCATCCTCGGCCGGTGGTCCTCTCTGCCTTCCGGAGCCCGGTTCAACTGACTCAGTACGACAACTGGAATGTTTAATTCCCTGGCAAGCGCCTTGACATATCTTGAAATAGTGGTGATTTCTTGTTGACGTGACTCAACCTTGCCTGAGCCTAAGTGCATAAGCTGTAGATAGTCTACGATTACGCATCGAATATCGTGAACGCTTTTGAGCCTTCTTGCCTTTGCACGAAGCTCAAGCGGTGTTAGTGACGAAGTATCATCGATATAAATCGGCGCTTCAGAAAGGTCTCCGCAGCTCTTAACCAGCTCCTGATAGTGCTCGGTGCTCAGCATTCCTTTTCTGACTAATTGGGTGTCAACGGCGCTATAGCTGCACAGAAATCTCTCTGCCAGTTGCTGCATGCCCGTTTCAAGCGAAAATATCGCAAGCTCCGTTTTCTCTACCACGCCTAGGTGCTCGGCTATATTTAACGCCAAGCTGGTCTTGCCCATACTCGGTCGTCCGGCGATAATTATCATCTCACCGTTCTGCAAACCGCAGGTCAGATCGTCGAGCTCATAATAACCACTCGCCAGGCCTGTGACATGACTTCCCTCGCGCTTTTCGATAAGCTCATAAGCTCGCGTCACCAGGTCCTTCAGCGCAACCGCTGCCCCCCTTATCCTCTTATCCGTGATGGCGAAAATTCTGCGTTCTGCCTCATCAAGTTTTTCTTTTGTCTCGCCGCTCTGGTCGTACGCATCGTTTAGGATTTGACTGGCAGCCGCAATCGTCTCCCGTAGAAGCATCTTGTCCTTGACAATCTCTGTGTAGTACATCACATTCGCCGCCGAAGGTACGGAATTCATGACTTTGCCAAGATACTCGACTCCTCCGATATCCTCCATTTGATTGCGTTTCTCAAGTTCATCTCGAAGCAATACACCGTCGATGACCTCGCCCTTCTTTTCGTAAAGAGCAATCAGCGCATCGAATATTAGCTGATGTTCCGCACGATAAAAGGCGTTGCGGTTCAGATTCTCAACAACATCCCCTATACATTTTGGCTCAATTACCATCGAGCCCAGCACCGCCGCTTCCGCGGCCAACGATTCAGGCATGCTACGATTATTCAAAAATCCTGCCCCACCTGTGCCCCCCGTAACAATTCCGTTGTTACCTGCCATAAGTAAGTTCGTTCCTTCCAGTTGGCAGCTTGTTTCCAATCCGCCCATACGACTAATTGATAATCGGGCATTTTACATGTCCACCAACCAGTAGTCAAACAGTTGTTCTAATTAACGTATAGAAACAACTTTGCGGGTATCTGAATTTATCGCACATAACCCCTGCGGCGTATGATGCTAAAAGTCACCTTAGGTCACTCTTGGATTCTCCAAGTTCAGCACCAATGTAGGCTTGGTTATCTGAAACCATCGCGAAAGCCAACTTTCGCCGAAAGCGAACAGAAAGCAGGCTTAACGTGCGTTTGTGAATCTTTGAGTTCTGGGTGGTCTTGACGTCCCTTTACGGTATTTTTCGTACCCACAACAAGGTCTGCAATCACTGTTGTCCACGAAAAAGTACTTTACACGCACAAGTATTTGAGGTAACTTGTTATAATAAAAGCGGTAAAACATTTTGTGGGATTTTTTGTTTTTCATCCCGATGGTCTACACATTTGCTCGACAACTTCAGTATTAAGTAATTATCAAGACGCATTATGAGCCAGCTTTTACAAAAAGTTGACAGTCCGGAAGACCTAAAGAAGCTGCCGGTAGCTCAACTTCCGGATCTTGCCGACGAGATACGCCAGTTCATTCTAAATTCTGTCAGTAAAACCGGGGGCCATTTGGCAAGCAACTTGGGTGTGGTCGAAATCACGCTCGCCCTTCACCGTGTTTTTGACTTCACGCGCGACACACTGCTTTGGGATGTCGGCCACCAGTGCTACGCACATAAGATCATCACTGGCAGAAAACGCGAATTCGAGCGACTCCGACAGGCTGGCGGTATAAGCGGTTTTCCCAATCCCGCTGAGAGCGAGTACGACCAATTCGTGGTCGGCCACGCTGGTACCTCGGTCGCGACGGCTATAGGTATGGCCCTGGGCCAACAGTTAAAAAGCAGTGAAGCCAAAGATGAAGGTTCACAGCCTGCGCAAGATGCCAAACATGAGATACGAGATGCAAGCAAAATTGTGGTTGTCATCGGCGATGCAAGTATTGTAAATGGCCCATCTTTTGAAGCGCTAAATAATCTCGGCCTGGTAAAAAGACAGCTTCTCATAGTGCTCAACGATAACTCTATGGCTATCGACCCAACCGTCGGAGCGATGGCGAAATACTTCTCAAAGGTACGCCTCAGCCACACCTATGATGATTTACGCAAGACCACAAGGAACATTCTTGAGCACGTCCCGGGGATTGGAAAAAGTGTTGAGGAGGCGGTCGAGCGAATCAAAAAGAGTATCCGAATGGTCCTTCCCGCAAGCCAGATGTTTGAGAGTTTAAATATCCCGTACTTCGGTCCGGTCGATGGTCACGATGTTGAATCGCTCATTAAATTATTCAAAGCATTAGGCCAGTTGAATCACCCTGCAATACTGCACGCCTACACCACAAAAGGCAAGGGATTCAAGCCCGCTGACAAGGGGCCGAGCAAATTTCATTCGACAGGCCCTTTCAAAATAAACGGCGACACGATTGAGGCAACCAATGTGCCCCGAAGGCGCAGCTTCACACAGGCCTTCGGTGAGTATCTGACAGAGTTGGCTGAAAAAGACGATAGGATCGTTGCTATAACTTCGGCAATGTGCGACGGCACCGGCTTGGTAGAATTCAAAAAAAGGTTCTCCGATAGATTCTATGATGTCGGCATCGCTGAAGGTGCCGCAGTCGATATCGCAGCAGGGCTTGCCAAGAGCGGCCTAAAGCCGGTCGTTTGTATTTATTCTACTTTCTTGCAGCGAAGCTTTGATCAGATATTTCAAGAGGTCGCTCTGCAGGGCCTCCCTGTTGTTTTCTGTTTGGATAGAGCCGGCCTGGTAGGCTCAGATGGCCCTACACATCACGGCCTTATGGACGTCGGTTTCCTGCGGATGTTCCCAAATATGGTCCTAACCGCGCCGGCAAATGACATTGAGCTAAAGTCTGCTCTGCAATTTGCACTGGGTCAGGATAATCCGGTTGTTATCAGGTACCCTAAGGATTTTGTTCCACCTAAGGAATTTGTCAGATCTGCCTGCGCCAAGCCTTTTGAATTGGGAAAGAGCATCATCGTCCGAAGAGTAAGGACGTCAGCCCTGACGATTGTAAGCTATGGCAGTATTCTTTCCGAGGCGCTAAAGGCATCTGCGCTCCTAGCTAAAGATAAAATCCCGGTTGATGTCATCAACGCGCGGTTTGCTGCTCCGATCGACAGGAGTATAATCTCGCTGCTACAGCACGGTAAACGTCTAATAACCATCGAAGACCACTCGCTCGCGTGCGGATTTGGCTCAGCCGTACTTGAACTGGCGGCGGAAGATTCATCTAATGGCGAATGTCCGCTCGCAGTTCGTGTCCTGGGGGCACCAAAGAGGTTTATAGGACACAACAGCCGCAATTCTCAGCTTATGGAGGCCGGTATAACTGCCGATGAGATAGTAAAAGCAGCCAAGCAAATGCTGCAGACCTGAGATGATAAAGATGAGATAGAACATGCCACAGACCAAATATTTGCCAAAGCTGGTTATTTTCGGCGACCCGAAGAAGGGGCCGGTCGCCGCAGCGATAGACGAATTTATTACGTTCGTTCAGGACAAAGCTCGCATTGTTGCCAGCGGTCGTATAGAGGATTGCACAGCTAAGGCACTTAAAGATTGTAATTTTGCAATTGTTTTCGGCGGTGATGGCAGCATCATCTCCGCCGCAAGAAACTTAGCTAAGGCAAAGGTGCCGGTTATCGGAGTCAACCTCGGCAAGCTCGGTTTCCTGGCGGAGTTCAGCATTGATGAACTTGAGGAATTCTTCGACGACATCGTCTCAGCAAAAGCACCGGTGGAAAAACGCATAATGCTGGGCTGCGAGGTCCTTAGCTCTTTTAGCGGAAGCATGCAAAAGGGCACCGACCGATCTAAAGAGTATGCGCGATCGGCGAAGTTCTCTTCCATAGCCGTGAACGACGTTTTCATTACTGCGGGACCTCCATTTAGAATGATCGAGCTTAAAATAGCCGTGAACGGCCAATCGGTTGCCAGTTGCGTTAGCGATGGATTAATAATCTCAACGCCCACCGGTTCGACAGCTTATAATCTGTCCGCCGGTGGACCGATCTTGGCCGGCTCAATGGAGGCAATGGTTATTACGCCGATTTGCCCGCACTCGCTCAGCTTCCGCCCGCTTGTCATAAAAGCTGACAGCACAGTGGAAGTTGTTGGCGTTCGGCTCAATGAGGGCACGACCGTCTCGATTGATGGTCAGCTCTGCTCGAGTCTGACTGCCGACGATGTAGTTATCGTAACCAGGCACAGTAGCGATTTTCTCATAGTCAATAATCCGCTACGAACCCGCTGGGACACTCTAGCAGCCAAGCTTAGCTGGGCTGAAAAGCCAA
>CAYSPM010000023.1:14580-19667 GCA_964432925.1 uncultured Pirellulales bacterium
GCCATTGCGGATTCTGGTCCTGGCAATCCTGCCGGTGTTGGCACGGTGCCGCAAACCAGCCTTCGGAGTGGTCTTATAAACACGCCCAACCCGGTGGATTCAAGCGGTAACTTGATTATTACAGGCAATGTCCAGGGCGGAAAGCACTTCCGCGATCCTGTACCGTATCAGTCAACCACAAATTTAGATGTGGGACTTGGCTCATCCTCACTTGACTCATTTTTAAGGCTTTCAGAGGGTCCTGGTGATGTTGGTCAATACACCGGTAGTTATCAACCCTTCTATTCGCCTACCGGTACAGTCAGCATCGCTCAGCCGGGTTACTCAGGTATCCTGACCCCAACAGCAACAAGAATCAGTGGTCGTATTTCCGATGCCGTTACCGGATCTATGCAGCTTGTCGAACCTACGAAGATCGTGCCTGAGCAGCAAAGCTTTTCTTCTTACCGGAGCAATACAAATATTCCGTTGCTGTGGACCTACGGTGAATCAGGAACCTGGCAAATGTCTAAAACAGCCCAAGAGATGGATAAACTAATCTCGGATGAACTGGGAGTACAACTGCCCCAAGACAGCCTCCAGAACATCCGAGAGCAGGCTGTGTCCTATGAGCAGTACGAAACGCAAATGGAGCAAATCCAGCTTGAGCTGAAGCAAATAAGCCAAAAGGCCACCAACCTCGAGCAAAACCTTAGTGCTATCGATACTGCTATGCCCGAATCAATCGAAGCTCAGTTTACTGAACCTGAAGCATTCCTTGAAACACAACTGTCACAACAGAAAACAACCGACCAGGTTATCTCCGATACGCATACACCCAGCACAACACAGACAACTGATTTGCCACAAATGGAAAGATTTGTCGAACCGCTCTCTTATGAGTTTGAACAGCCGGACCAGCATACTGACGTCACAGATTTCGAAGGCATCACAGAAAAGACTGCCCCGCAGCCAGATCCATTGCAGACTGCCAAACAACAGCTTGATAAGCTGACAAGACCGGATACTGATTACACCTCACAAACAATATCCGACGAGATTGAAGATGCCGCTGATACGCAAAGGCAATCTGATCAGCAAAACCTTCTAATGCAGGGATACCCGGTTGATGAGGAGGAATATTACCTCGATGCGCTTAAAAAGCAATTCTCCAAAGACAGAACTTCAGCACTGGAAAACCTTTCTGACAGCCAGGTGTCAGCCAGAGCACAAGCTATTCTGGGTACTAATGAAACTATCGAAGCCTATTCTCAGCATGGATATAGCAAATACATCCATGCCGCCCAAATGTATCTGAATCAGGGCAAATACTATCGAGCTGCCGATTCCTATAGCATGGCCTCAATCTACAGGCCAAAGGACCCAAATGCCTACGGCGGAAGAAGTTATGCCCTGTTCGCAGCCGGGCAATACTTCAGCAGTGCCCTGTTTCTCGCCAAGGCACTGCAGATTAATCCCGAATATGCACAACATAAGGTCGATCTTGTTGCTATTTTCAGCGACAAAAACAAGTTGGAAAAAAGAATAGAGGACTTTGAGGAGTGCCTGCAACTGAGCAGTGCCACAGAATTACGTTTTTTACTTGGCTACGTTTACTATCAGATTGGCCAGCTTGCCCAAGCTAAAACCGCCATAGACGCAGCATACGAGCAGTCGCCCGATTCCCCTGTGGTTCAAGCACTAAGAAAAGCTATCGATCAGACTATAGCTTCACCGCCGACCAAGCAATAGTCATTCTTTTCAATGCGCTCGCACATTCTGTATTAAGCGGAAATGCTCGCTTCAAGCTGGGCTAGTAACGACCGCGACTTGGCAGTTTTATTACCTGAAGGTCCTTGCCAGTAGATATCAGCATTTCGCTTGACTAAGTCCTCGATTCTCTTACAAGCCGAGAGTACTGTTGCATGGTTTTTATTGCCCATGAATCTGCCGATCTGGGCAGAAGACATTTTTGTGTGTTTTCTGGTCAGATACATACTGAAGTGCCTTGCCAGCGCCAGCGTTCTGTCCTTTCTGGACGAGTGTATATTGGCAGGCGTTGTGCCAAAGTAAGTAGCTACCGCTGATTCGATATCTGATATGTGAACGATCGGATCACACCGTTCCAGATGCTCGGCTAGGACAGCCTGGGCCACTGATAAGGTCACTCGTTCATTCTGTAGTGCCGAATATGCAATCAATTTAAGAAGAGCACCTTCCAGTTCCCGCACATTGCTACGCAGGTTTTCGGCAATATACCGGATTACACTTTCGGGAATATGCTTGCGAGAACTCGGAGTCTCTGCATTCTGGGAAAGCGTGCTGTTTATTACGCTCGTCGCGTATTGTCTGCATATCCGACAACGCGTGTGGAAATCGGGCGCCTCGATTTTAACGACCATTCCTGAGACAAAACGGTTTATAAGTTTTTCCGAAAGTTGCCCTATCATCTTCGGATACGCGTCCGAAGCCAGAACAACCTGCTTGCCTGCGAGATTGATTGTATTGAAGGTATGAAGGAATTCCTCCTGTGTCGAAGGCTTGCTGGCCAAAAAGTGAATGTCGTCAATCGCTAATAAATCCGTCTGTCTCATTTTTTGTCGGAAAATCTCCAGCTTCTTGGTCTTTAGAGCCAGCACAAACTGGTTGACAAAGTCCTCCGCTGATAGATACATCCAGTTTGTCCTGAGCCGATTTTTGGACACTTCATTGCAGATACCCTGCAAAAGATGCGTCTTGCCCACGCCGTACCCTCCGTGGATAAATAGTGGATTGAAAGGACTTTGCTGTTCTCTGATAACCATTTTAGCAGCATTGAAAGCCAGTTCGTTTGAGGGCCCTATAACGAAGGTATCCAGCGTCAGTTTGAGTTTTCTTCCTACACGCGTCTGGGCTGCTTTGGGAGCTTGTGGGCCGGCATCAGACCTCGCAACAAGTCGCGCCTGCGAATCAAGCTGTGTCCGCCGTTGGTTACCCGACAGTTCAGGATCTATCGTGAAGGTAATCTTTAGACTGTTTCCTGTTGCTGCCCGAGCTGCCCGCGTTATCTCAGTTAGGAAATGATCTTCGATCCAGCTTGCTATAAAAAGATTCGGCACGCCGATTTTAAGGTATCCTCCACCGAGTGTGAATCTGGTGGAGTTCTTAAACCATATCCGGTACTTCTGCGAGCCTATTCTTTCGGCTAATGACCGACTTATCGCATTTACTTGCGATTCTACTGTGTGGGAACTCTCATCCGTGATTGTACCCTGCATTTGAACTCTCCCCTGTTGACTTTTCAATTGCTTGCTAATATTCTCAAAAGGTCACTTCTTCAAAAGGTGACTGCACCTTTTATTAAAAGCCCAGATACAATGTTATTATTGGCTTAGACTGTAGCAAATCAATGTCATTTTAGAGGATTTCTTTTCCACTTAGCTAAGGCTTTTGCACAGATTGACTTTGCGCACGAAAAAAATTTATTATTAACAGGTTTTGCACGTTGCAAATTGGCCTTGTGGAAAAGTTGTGGATTAACTTCGGTGGCGTGATATTTTTTTTGTGAGTACGGCGCATGCTCAACAAGTTTTTCACTGTCGCAATGTGAAGCGGCCGATTACCAACTACAAAGCCACAGACAACGTTGCTCTCGAAATCGACTCCAACACCTTCTTTGGCAGATCGCCGGATATTTTCTTCAGCCGGTAAGCCAAGGGCTTATAAATTCGAAAGCAACACCAACCTCTACGCCGACTTCCGATATAGTTTCTGGCAAAAATCCGTTGGAATTATAGCAGGGATGAAAGCTTCTCCATATACTCGGATACATCCATGCCATGTGTTTCTGCTAACTTGCGAAGTGATTTGTAAGAGGGGTGGGATTCCCCTCGCTCGATTCGGCCCACTTGACGTGCGGTCAATCCCTTTATATCACTCTGACGTAAACCCTTTTTCTCGCGTATCTTCTTTATAGCTAAACCATACTTTCTATTGAACGCCTTAGTCTGTTGCTTTGCTCTCAGATAAGCTTGTTGATCAACTGCTAATTCAAATTGATCCCATCCGAGATGCACATCTATATTTGGCCAGTATATGAAAAGGCCATCCTCATCGATCTCAAAACGCTCAATCTTTTCCTTCGAATGACCTTTCAAAGCAGGCAGCTTCCTAAGCGGCACACGAACTTTCTTAAAACCAGTTCTATCGGGTGAAACTATAATCAATGTTTCCTCCTCCCACCATGCGTCTAAAATTCGATGCTCCCCGTCACCGCAGTCCAGCGCGGTGAGCAGTCTCTCAGCAAAGTACTTTTCGTCTGTCTCATCTGTTTCTGCGAAGTGGACTCTACTATCATCTCTTACGTCGAGCCAAGCTATACGGTCAGCAACTGCTCTCGATGGCATGTCCCCTTTCAGCAGCAAGAACACCTTATCTCTTCCTTTGAGTTGCTTCAACTTCCGGACCATTTTGATTTTAGCGGGTGTTAAATCATCCAAAGTACATACTATGAAAAGACGAGATGTACCTCGAGTGGGTAGATTCTTCCAGTTCTTTATTCGACGCCAACCGCGCTTGCCTGGTTTCAAGCCGGTCTTCACAAAAGCTTCCTGAAAGATCGACTCCGTGTGCTCGTCCGCTGCTAAGATTTCGGGTTTTTCCAAAGTCTCAGTTGTCATATTTCACCTTCTGCTCCCATTCCTGAAGCAATTCAGCTCTGTAACAGACTGTCTTTCTTAGTAGGAGTTTCTTGTCTTGTGCCGATATGCGGCCTTGTGGTCCCTTTGCTCTTTCAAGCATCGCACCTTCAGATTTCAATAACCACACTCTGAAGTGCCATTTTCCACGCCTCTTGGCATGAAAATGAGGTGGCCGATGCTCTTGCGAGTTGAACCAACAGTATATCCCTTCAATATCGAAACTGGCTACTTTCCCCATCCTTGCCCACTGTAGTATATATTATCATCGGACATATGTCAATGGCTATTTCAAAAATATGTCCTATTTAAACAGTTCTTTTAAATATCCATGACATAATCGACAGCCTCCTCTATCATGATTGATGCAAAGGTCTTTTTCGGTAGGCAATGGCAGCCTTAAAAGGCAAAACTTTGGTGATGACTTTTTCG
>CAYSPM010000023.1:19767-23782 GCA_964432925.1 uncultured Pirellulales bacterium
ACCAAATCACCAGCTTCGAAGCTGACCGAATCTTTCCCGTCCGAGACCGTTACCTTGCCTTCAAGAAGATAACACGTCTCTTTCTCTGTGTACGCCCAGTCAAATGTGCTCGGATCACACTTCCATATCGGCCAGGCCTTGAAGGTATTGATCTCTTCCTCGCTCGGTTTTCGTACAACAACGTCTTTGACAGTAGGCATCTTGCATTTCTCCTTTGATTACAATTACAGAAACTGAATTCTCACATCAATCGCGCCCAATTATAGCATCCGTTTGCGTTTTTCAAAGATCCAACCTGAATTCGCTCACCCCCACCCCACTTCGTACCAGCCGTGCCGATAAGTAGTAATGTGCTCGCCAAGATTTCTCGCATTGCGCCGGTTGATAACGTTCTAACCAAGGTCCCCCTAAAGCCACCTCGGCCCGCCTCGTCCTCTGCCATATCTTCCACGGCCATGACGAAAGCGATGTGGTGACCCACCCTCGGCAAATTCAAAGGTTCCCCCATTTATTGCTAATGCCTTTCCATTGACCAGAGCATCAGCAATTTTTTTATGTGCCGATTCCAGTATCCGTCCCAAAGTCTGCCGTGAAATATTCATTTTCTTGGCCGCATCAGCTTGATATAAACCTTGCAGATCGGTCAAGCGTATCACTTCAAGCTCATCGACAGTAAGCGTAATATGCTGTAGCACCACAAGCGGGATACCTCGTGGCCTATAATAGTCGCTCCGCGGCAGAGAAGCCACACGCCTGCAATGTCGCGGTCTTGACTGATAATATTTGGTCTTTGCACCAATGGCTGACCTATCCATCTGTTCAATTAACATAAGACACAGGGAAATAATCCAAAAAGCCCGAAAAAAATGTGCAATCCATGCAATTTCCGCTAAAATCACAATCGTACTGCACATGGCCTGGCAATAGTATTTTGAGATGAAAAACTTGGCCGCGGCTCTCGCAACTAAAGTCAAGAATGCCAAAAAAATTGAGCGATGGGAGAAGAACGATGGAAAAAGGAATTACCATGCAGACAGTCTTACAGACAAACATTTCAGGTCTCCAACCCAGCCGAGGCAAAGTCCGCGATATATATGACCTCGGCGATAGGCTCCTTATTGTTGCAACTGACAGATTAAGCGCCTTCGACGTTGTTATGGCCAATGGCATACCCTACAAGGGGATCGTACTGACTCAGATTTCTCTTTTCTGGTTTGACTTTTTAAGCCGTCACGTTGAGCATCATCTAATCACCGACAATATAAAAGCCTTTCCTGAGCCATTCTGTAATTTCTCTGAACAACTTGCCCATCGCAGTATGCTGGTTAAAAAGGTCGAAGTTTTACCTATCGAGTGTGTCGTACGAGGCTATCTGGCAGGTTCAGGCTGGGTCGAATATAAAAATAGCGGCACCATCTGTGGTCAGAAATTACCTGAAGGCCTGAAGCAGTGCCAGAAATTGCCAGAACCAATATTCACTCCCGCAACAAAAGCTGAAAGAGGAACACACGATGAGAACATCAGCTTTCAACAGTGCATGGACATCCTCGGCCAGGAAGCGGCTGAGTACGTTCGTGACAGGAGCATTGAGATTTTCAAAGAGGCAAGTGCGTACGCCGAGAGCAAAGGTATAATACTTGCTGACACAAAATTTGAATGGGGCCAGGTCGATGGCAAGATTATTTTGATCGATGAAGTCCTGACACCAGACTCTTCCCGTTTCTGGCCCGCAGACAAATACGAACCTGGCAGAGACCAGGAAAGCTTCGACAAGCAATTCGTCCGCAATTATCTCGAGAGCATAAATTTCGACAAATCCGGCCCCGGCGTCGAGCTGCCCGACGATATAGTCGCTAAAACCAGTGAAAAATACATCGAAGCGTACGGGCGCCTGACTGGCAAAAAGTTCGAGTTCGGCAGTTAGCTGGTGCAAATATCGCGAAGCTATATGCGACGATCTTAAATATTTAACCCCTCAATTTATCGAGGGGTTTTTTTATAGGGAATGTTTTACACAAAATAAATTCCCGCCGGTTAATATACAGTAGAAGCTAAACATGTTTACGCTTACTGGCAGATTATAGAGCAGAGCAGGAGAGGTTAGGATATATAGAATGAAATTACCCAGGCAAGCAGAGGCTTTTGAACGGGCGAGAGCTAAATATATGAAATTTTTGGCATCGGTTCTCTGGAAGCTGACGGGAGATCGGGAACTTTTTACCGAGGCGATGCAGTACGCTCTGTTGGGGATGTGGCAGCATGTCGGCAAATTGGACGGCAAAAAAGCGAGCAGCTATATCTACAGAATTGCCCTTTCAGCTAATTCCAAGGCCTGGCGAAACAGGATCGGCCGGGACGGACATTTAAGCCGAAACCATTTTGACTTTGAGAAAAGCCCCGACGAGAGGCTCGATAGAGACGAAATAGCCATGATGGTCAGACGTGAAATCTGCCGGCTCCCAGCTAAGCAGGCTAAGGCCATTGTAATGCGATACCTCGAACAACATGATTACCAAACCATCGCCGGGAAACTCTCTTGCACTGAAGCTTCAGCAAGGTCACACGTATCAAAGGCCTTGGCTACTTTGAAAAGCAAGTTGGCGACTAATGCTTAAAAGGAACAAAACTATGAACAGCGAAAGAATTGAAGAAATCCTGAAAAATATCGGCGCCGAAGATACTCCAGCCGACGTGCACAAAATCGCCGAAGAAACATCAGAACAATTCAACAAAACTTTAATGCAAACAAAACACCCGAAATATTATATTTTATGGGAGTATATCATGAAAAGTCCAATTACAAGATTAGCCGCTGCCGCGGCGTTAATAATTATTGCGGCGTTAATAATAAATTTTCAATTCAGTACTTCAGGTGTAGCGTGGGGAGCTTTGGTCGAAAAAATTGAAAGTGTACAAAGCGTCGTTTATCACTTAACAACTAATACTACAATGCAGGGCATACCACAGGGACAAACTCCAAAAACCGAAACAATAGCTTACTATTCTTCAAAATACGGATCACGGGTTGAAAGCTATATTTATGACAAACTCAGCTTTACAATGTATTTGAATCCGAAAGAAAATATCTTTCTTACTGTGATGCCGGAACAAAAGAAGTTTATAAGAAGAACCGACAAATCGCCGGATGAATTAAAACAAATTTCCGACGCGGATGATCCTCGTATGATGGTCAGGCATATGTTGTCGGCAGAGTATAAACAGCTTGGCCGGGATAACATAAACGGAATTGATGTCGAAGGGATTGAATGTACAGGCCCAGGAGTAATGGGCGGCATGTTTGAAGACGCAACGGCCCGGTTATGGGTTGAAATAGGAACTGATTTTCCCGTTCGTATTGAAATTGAAGGTATTGTCTCTGGGGGACAAATGGAAATGAGTATGGTCATGGATGATTTTCAATGGAATGTTGAACTTGACCCGGCCCTGTTTGTGCCTGATATACCTCCCGATTACACAAGCAGTGAAATGAATTTACCAGAAGTAAATGAAGGTACGGCGATTAATGCCCTTCATCTGTTCGCCGAACTTACCGATGGACGATATCCCAGCAGTTTGGCACTTGCGACATTAATGAAGGAAATCCCAGAGGCCCTTGTGGCAAAATATGGTTTACGATTGATTGGAAAGTTTGATGATTATACAAACGCAATACAGAATATACTGCCTGTAGGAAGTTTCTATGCCCAGTTGGTTGGAGCAGAAAAAGAAGCAGTATATTATGGAGATACTGTAACGGCAGAAAATCCCGAAGCGGTGCTTTTACGGTGGAAAATTTCAGATGGATACTATCGTGTAATCTTTGGAGATTTAACGACCTCGGATGTTACTGCCGAGGAGTTGGATGGGCTTGAAAGTAGTTTATTGGAACAGTGAGTATAGATATATAGTGAACACAAGTAGGCCGAGCTTTTTGCTCGGCCTTTTTATGCGCCTCTCAGGTCAAAGCGCTCCTTCGCCCTACAAAGCCAAATATGGTAGAAAAAATCTATTTTCT
>CAYSPM010000024.1:0-23760 GCA_964432925.1 uncultured Pirellulales bacterium
TCTTTACAACTGAGTTCAAGTTCATCTGAGCTGCTAATTGCATCAACCTTGGCATAGTGTAATCAAAGAACTGCTGGTAGCTCTGGCAAAAATAACTCTCACTGGTGAATCTGTCCCTGCCAAACACAGCTCTATTCTTAAGGCAGCCTCCTCGACAGATAGCAAGATGACGACAAAGAAGACACTTGTTCGATAAGTCTTGCTTGTACCGTGCAAAGGTGCGTTTTTTGATACTTGTAGCTAATTCTCCCAAGGACGTCTGGAGAATGTTACCCAGTTGCCATTTTGGCTCGACAAAGAAATCGCAGCAGAAAACGTCACCGGTGTGCTCGATGACGACATACTGGCTGCACTGCTTGTCAAAGGTACAAATCGTGTGTTTATGCCTGAGACAATAAGATAAAATCGAATCGAATTGGCGGACATGAAGATTCTGTGGGCCATACTCATACCAGCGATCGAAGAGCCTGCACAAAAAATCGCCATATTGCCGCGGCTTGATTGAAAAGTCACTAACTCCGCTTGTGGCTGGATCGAGCTCCACGCATGGAATGAACTGCAAGTACTCAACGCCCAGTTTAACAAAGAAATCAAATATCTCGTCCGGATGTTCGATGTTTTTGTCGTTGAGCAGAGTCAAGATATTAAATTCAACCTTGTATTGTTTACACATCTCGATGGCTCTGATTACCTTCTCGAAGGTGCTGGAATCAGCGTGGTCCAAGCGATAATAGTCATGCATCTCTTTAAGGCCATCGATACTTATGCCTACAAGAAAATCATTATCATGCAGGAATTGACACCAATTTTCATCCAGCAAAATCGCATTGGTCTGTAGGCAATTGCCGACTTCTTGGCCTGGGGTGCCATATTTCTTTTGCAGTTCGACCGCTTTATTGAAGAAATCCAGGCCCATAAGCGTAGGCTCGCCACCCTGCCAGATAAAAACAGAGACCGGCAGGCGCAACTGCATATAGTCGCTAACAAGTTTTTCGAGCACCTCGGTGCTCATTCGCTGTCTGCCGTTTAGCCCCCGGACCTGTGCCGGGGGCAAGCCCTGCCCACAGGTGGCAGGGCTAATGGGCGGGCGGTCCTTGTAGAAACAGTATTTGCAGTCCAGGTTACAGTCTGAACCGGATGGCTTGATTAAAAGAGTAAAAGGCTGCATTACAATTCACTATCGTCTGTCGTATTTGATTCAAGGCCCAGTCATGCTAACCCAAAGGCCAAGCATCTGCCATCCGTAGTATAACCCCCATTCCACGCCCACGTCCAGCTTCTCTGCTCCGCAGTAATTCAGCCCAGCCGATGTCTGCGTCCCAAAGCTCCGAGATACGCTTCACGCTTCACGAGATACGTATTCATTATCAAGCACAACTCATCGAAAAATGTACTCCCTATCGGGCTGGCGGACACCTTTAATTCCCTTTGTTAAGCACAGATAAGTTTATTAATAAAGGAGCGCAACTTTTGGTCTCTCCATCCAAGGAATACCTCCTCTGCACCAACCTCTGACAAATTTTGAATATATTTGCTGTTGTTCACTGTCGGAACAGCTGCTACGCGACTCTTGGCAGACAGGCCTGCCTTAATGCCAACAATCGAATCCTCAAAAACTAGCTGCTCATTGGGCACAATCACCATACGACGAGCAGTTTCTATATATACATCTGGAGAAGGTTTTGCGCTTTCAACATCCCCTTTTGCAACGAGAAGGATTGCGTCGAATTCATTGAGAAGTGAGGCACGATTGAGAAGCTGAAGCGCAATGGGTCGCTCGGTCATGGTCCCGATAGCTGTCTTTATTCCCTGATCATGAATCCATCTGAGTATTTCTTTAAAGCCGTGCCTCGCCTCTATGCGTGAAAGTCTTTCCAACGATTTTTCAAAGTAGCCTCGCTTTGCCTTAAGAAATTCATCAGTCGAAAACGAATTTTTAGCCAAAAGAGCTATTTCTACTGCTACTTTTTCGTCTGGGCCGCCGACAAAGTGTGGTAAATTATCAATAGCGTATTCTATACTTATGTGTATACCTAAATCTGATGCCGCTTGCAGGTGAGCGTTTTGATGCAATGATTCAATGTCTATTATTGTACCCTCTAAGTCAAAGGCAACACCTTTGATACGAGAAGTTACTGGTTCAACTCTTTCCATCTGCACCTCATATCATTTTCTTTAGCGAACCATCCACATAAACCCATTCCAGAAACGAAAACAACGTAAAGGATTCCAATTATTGCGTTCACAACTGCGCCTGCTTTAGGCTCAAGCGTGAAAGGGTATACAACCCATAGAAGAAATGGGAACCCTGTAGAGAGGCTCCCGAGAAGTAGGAAAACGAGAGATTGCGACTTGGTGTAGCCAAGGTAGCTAAATTTGTCTCTGTATGAGGACCAGTCCTTTTCCCAGTTAGAAGCATCTGTCTCATCAAGGTAGGTTGTGAATAGCCTGAGCATGCACGTGAGGTGATGCATTAGGAGAAAAAGCGCAAAAAGAACAACCGTGAGAAGCAATGAAGTAATGTATACATATACTCCAACTGGGACTGACTGCCCTCCAACTGGGACTGACTGCGTTAGTGGGATCCTGGGGATAAGCCACGCAACCATCGCGCCAAAAATGGTAACGGCCAAGGTAGTTAAAAGAAGACGCTGGTTTACTATTTGATTTACTTCAGAGTGTATTTTTTGCTTATCTTCTCGGTTTGGCCTTTTCAACACCATGATTTTGCTCCAATATTTTGGTGCTTAACTATGTATATATGGTTTCCGTATAAAACTCCTTACCTCTCCGAGTGTCAGTATAACACCCCTCTGCCCGAAGGTTGTTGGAGTATCGTATCTCTATTTCGCTAAGTGAAAAGTATCACATCATGAGGTACATTTCAACTGCGAATTTGGCAAGTAAACGCCGGAAATCGCGGAAAAGATCAGTAGTAGGTCGAGTGCTTTTTGAGCCATTGGGTGGCCCATTTTTCGGCTTGCGCGGAGGTTTTTACGACGCCTTCGAGCTGGGCGATGTACATTTCTTCGGCAAGCTGCCCCAAAGCCGGTCCTGGAACAGCACCTAATCGGATGAGATCGTGGCCGTTAAGCAAGGGCTTTGGCCGCAATTCAACATCACCAAGTGCCCGTATCCTTTTTCGCAGTTTCGCCAGCGGAGCCAGCCCTTTTCGGCCGCTAATTGCCTTCTGTATAGCCCTTTGCAACTCGTGCAAATCCCAAAAATACGGCTCTGAAACAATCATTCTCAATTGAGCCAAAGACATCTGGTAATTGAGCAGCTTTCCTCTGCTTGTCAAAAGGAATTTTACATGTTTGGTTTGACGCCTGCTGAGCTTTAGAACGCGACACCTTTCAAGTGCAGCTTCGGTGGAACAGCCACTAAAAAATGCTGCCAACGCCAAAGCAAAATCAACCCTCTTTCGCAAGTGATCAAGCACGCCTACAGCCGATTTTATCTGTTCGCAAGGCAAACCCTGGAAGATAGCTTCTGCCAAGCCGCATTCTATCAGCATCGACGCCCCAAGAGCCCGATTAGGATGTGTGAGGATAGCTTCCAACTCAATTGCAATGCGTTCACCACTTATATTGACTATTTTCTTTGCATTGCTACAAATAGCCGACCAGGTTGTAGGCTCAATCGCAAAATCGAGTTGAGTGGAGAACCGCACTGCCCGTAACATCCGCAGATAATCTTCACTGAACCGCTCTTCAGCTCTGCCGATTGTCCGCACTATCCGTTTTTTAAGATCGGCCCGTCCGTGAACATAATCTATCACTCTATCCGTTAGGGGGTCATAGAACATTCCATTGATAGTAAAGTCTCTTCGGCTGGCATCTTCAGCAGCGCTGACAAATTTGACTTTTGTGGGGTGTCTGCCATCGTCGTACCCCCATTCTGATCTGAATGTAGCTACTTCGACCTGTTGATCTGCGATCAGAACAATGACAACCCCAAATTTTGCCCCCACCATCAAGGTGCGTTCGAATAGTTTTATTATCTCTCTGGGTTGTGCATCAGTAGCAACATCGTAGTCATTGGCGCGTCGGCCTAATAGCATATCGCGCACACACCCGCCAGCCAGCAACGCTTCAAAGCCGTTACGCTGCAAATGCTTGATTATCTTTATGGCTGCTTGCTTATTTGTCATTGTCCAGGTTCTTGCAACATCGTAATAGCCATCGTCCCCCATTGACGTCGCCCAAGCACACGAAGTTGGCCGTATTGGTCAAGTAGTGATGTGCTCCGATGCGTCCTGACTACGATAATACATTGTTTGTTTATCTGTCCTCCAAGCAATTGAAGTAGCCTACCCAGTTGTGAATTCAGGCTAACATTACTCGTATCTGCATAGGGCGGGTCAACAAAAACGAGATCGTATTTTCGTCCATCGGATTCCACAAAAGCACCAAATTTGAAAGCATTGGCACGGATAACCTTCGACTGCTTGATAAACCCGGCTTTTTCTATGTTTCTATCAAGAGTTGCAACTATTTTGGGATCGTGTTCGATGAAAGCGACAAACTCAGCTCCTCTACTCAACGCTTCAAGACCTAGAGAGCCCACACCACAAAATAAATCAGCAACGCGTGCACTACTCGGCAGGTCATATTTATAAAGAACGTTAAAAAGCGATTCCTTAACCCTGTCGGTTATTGGCCGGGACTGAAGTGCCTTTGGGCTAAACAGCTTCATCCCGCGTTTTGTACCCGCTATAATTCTCATCTGAGCACTGAGGCTTTTACTTATTTTACCACCAAACGGCAACGAAACTCCTGCCTATCAGCCACACTACCATAAAAGCATGGCCGTTGTGCTAATTCATCCAGTAGTCTATTACAAGCATCTGATCGATATGCGGTCGAAGAAATTCGACAAGCTCCTGATGGGCTGGATGAGGCAGATATTTGTCCCTGTCTTGCTCACTGCGAAATGTCACAATGAAACAGTGCGTAAAGCCCTGGTTACGATCCTCAACACTTACATCCGTGCCCCATTCAAAATCGTATATATAGCCGATCTTGCTGGGCAGAGCGCAACAACCATTCTCTATCTTCCTTATTTGTTCAGTAGTAGTACCATTCTTGAACTTAAATAATACAACGTGACGTAAAAGCTGGGAGGGCCTTTTTGTCTGCTGCGGGACACGGGCCGAGGTGGGCTTGTCATCGGAAACACGCTGGGTCTCATGGACACTTATACAGCCAGTCAGAAGGATCGCTCCTGCAGTGAGGTGCACAAGGCTCCTTATCATATATCTCACCTCCAAATGCTAACAACTTATTACTGTATCCATACTAATGTATAGTGATTTTATCAGTAATTTGATGGACTGTCCATTTCAAAACAATCAGAAAGCCTTGCTATTCCAGCTATTGCGCTAACTGGCATTAGATAGACTTGGACGTTGTCTATAGCAATCTAACCTCAGAGCAAAACGGTTCAATTCGTAGGACAGAACTGCCGAACCCAAAGCACAGATATGCAGTATAAAATACAGATTAAAAAGCACAAGAAAGGATTCGTGTATTGGGAGTTGTACTGTGGCAAGTAAATTTAAATACAGAGGTTCGCTTTTAGTTGTGGGATTTCTACTGATACTCAGCGTTGGCTGTGAGAAGTTCGAAAAGATTAAGAATCTATGCCGGAATAGTGCGCGCAAAGAATCTGTGAATGAAAAAGGCGAGAAAATGGGACAGAAAATAGTCAGGAGCGACCGAGAATGGAAAGAGGTTCTCACACCTGAACAATACAGGGTGACGCGTAAAAAAGGCACCGAGCAGCCTTTTAGCGGTAAATACTACTACTTTGATGGAAAGGGACTCTACCGCTGCGTTTGCTGCGGCAATGAGCTTTTTAGCAGTGGAACCAAATTCGATTCCGGGTGCGGTTGGCCAAGTTTTTGGTCGCCGACTTCAGATGAAAATGTTGGCGAATCTTTGGATACAAGCCATTCGATGATCCGGACCGAAGTGACTTGCAGCAGGTGCGGTGCTCATCTTGGACATATTTTTCAGGATGGTCCAAAGCCAACAGGCCTTCGTTACTGCATCAACTCAGTCGCGCTGAAATTTGAGCCCGAGTCTAAGTGACAGAACACGATTGTGTCCGGGGCTTTAATAAAAAGCACAATTTTTAGAGCAGAAAATCCCCAACTTCGATAGCGCACTTTCGGAATTTATCAGCCGGCAGCGTTAACGTTTTCCATTTCGGGCTACGTGGTTTCATAAAACGTTTGTAATTGTCCAAGCCGACCGTAAAGAAGGTATAACGACTAGCATTAAAATCGAAAACCTTCCTGCCATCAAAATCAACATCAATCTTTTCAATCCGGTATGCGAAAACAAAGATAGCATGATGATTCGGGCCAAAAACTTGCTGCCAGCTGGCCAAACCATTGACATCCTTTGTTGTTACCCAGCATTCAAAACCAGTCATCTTGGCAAAGCTGCTACCGGTGAACTTTCGCCCTTTCACCTCCGCGATTAGGATTTGTCCACTGCGCGAATATACTAAAAAATCGAAGCTCTTTACCTTACGACGTGAAAACGCTGCTCTTTTGTGCTCATCTACTACAATATATGGAACAGAATTATCGATAAGCCAGTTTTCAAAGGCCCTTTCATAATGATTAGGTTTGGAATCTTTCATCAAACAATAAACTTTGGAGGATCTTTGAGAAAAACTTCACGTTGGATTGTTTGCTGTTTACCAGTTGTCATATTCTTGACTGTAATATTGTCTTTGTCGATTTCCTCATTCCCAATAATTATGCAATTCTTTGCATTTTGAGCCGAAGCTTCTTTCAATTGTTTTGAAAGACCGCCTATCTTATAGCTGAAATTAGCCGAATATCCTCTCGACCTTAGCTCTGCTATGATCCGGTATACTTCCTCTGCAAGAGCACCAAATCCTATGGAAACAACAAAATAGTCAAGTTGTCTCTTCGGAATCTGCTTTTCCATCAGCCCCTTTTCCCTGAGGAGTGTTTCTAACACGCAGTCGCCCATACCCATTCCTGTAGCGGGGATGGTAGGGCCTCCAAAATCATGCAACAAATTATCGAATCGCCCACCTCCGCATATAGCCCGTAGTTCTCCGGCAGTGTCATGAATCTCGAAGACCATGCCAGTATAGTAAGCCAAGCCTCGTACTATACTCGGATCAAAAACGCAGAAATCACCAACCTCCATCATATTAAGCGTATCAAGAACCATCTTTACGGTATCGAGGCAGGCTATGAATTCATCTGATTTGAGTTTTATAGACTCTTTAACATCTGATATTGAGCCCGCGTTAATAAAATCCAATATTTTGCCAATGGTTTTCTTCTCTCGAACTTGTTCTTTAAGGATTTCTTCGAATACCTCTGACGGCAATTTGGACTTTTTATCAAGCACAGGATATATAGAGTCAAGTCTGTCTTCTGGAATGCCCAAGCTTCTAAGATACGTGGCCAGAAGTTCTCTGCTTGATATTCTTACTTTTATGTCCCCACTTCTGAGTCCAACACTACGCAAATAATCAACCGCAGTAAATATCACTTCAGCATCGGCAAGGACTTTTCCAAATTCATTCGCTTCACCGATGATGTCGATGTTCCACTGGAAGAATTCTCGCAGTCGGCCCTTCTGGGGACGCTCAGCACGGAATAACCGGGGAACCGAGAACCATTTTATGGGCTTGGGCAGAGAATTGATTCGCTGATTTACCATTCGGGCCAGTGTCGGGGTGATTTCGGGCCGCAGCGCCAGCTCTCTGCTGCCTCTGTCCCGGAATGAGAAAAGCTGTTCGACGATCTCATCGCCGCTTTTTATCTGAAACATCTTCAGATATTCGAATATCGGCCCATCGTATTCCTCGAAGCCGTTGCGCAGTGACACCTTTTTCCAGCCGTCGATGATCCAGTTTCTAACGGCCATATCGGGTGGATAAAAGTCTCTTGTTCCTTTTACCGAGGGTATCTTCATTTGCTTTTCTTTTTGCGTTTCTTTTTCTTTGCCTTTTGTTTTTCGCTGACGTTATTGTCGAATTTTATCTTTATATATTCTTCCATCTGCTTATCGTTTGTGAAGTGCAATTCGTAATCATATTCGCCTTCGATGTGATCACAGTCAGAGTGGCGATACTGTCTGCAGATACGAGGCCTTTTATCGTATATCTTGCAGCGGTAATCTTTTTCCGAAAGATGTTTGCACTTATTCTTTATATTGATGTACCAATCACCCTTTTCAACAAAGACGGTGATGTCTTTGTGACAGAGATACCATCTTATATCGTCATAATCTCCTTTGTCTTCCGGCGTCTCGATTGGCAGAGCAAAGTACCTGCAACATAAACCCGTACACTTATCACATTGTTTTTTTTTAGCCATCGAGTCTAATTCCAAAACACCAAACTATAAACACTCTCTTTCGGTCTGCAACACTATAAGGTAACATTAAGCCACCGTCAAGAAAACCAGACATTAACACATAACATGAAAAAACCCCTCACTAGACAGATGCACCGGCACAATATCAGACATGTATAGAACCTTAATAGCTGAGAATTCGGGAATGTACGATTATGTGTACTTAAACAAAAAGCGGGCCGAAGGAAGGAGGGTAGAGGAATAAAGCTCCGGCCCGCAAGACTCCATTCCATAGTGCTGTACGATTGATGGCGGAGAAGGTTCGTTAAAAACACAATATTTGATAATGCTGAAAAAAAGCCTAAAACTGGCGTTGTATAGAGCTAAAATTTACTTGTTTTGGATGAGAAACTTTAGAAAGACTAGGCTCTATTGAAAAGGTCGGTTGTCATTTCGACCGAAGCCCCTAAGGGGCGGAGTGGAGAAATCTATTAAAAATAGATTCCTCGACTCGGCTTCGCCTCGCTCGGAATGACATTTTTAAGGTTTTCAACAGCGCAGAAAGACTACTGAAAAAATGGGATAGACCCCACAATGTTTTGTTACTGCTACTACTCAAATGATGGATGTTATCTACGAACTCGCCGCGCTGAAGGACAGGCTACGCGAAGAATGTGGCCTTCGATAGCCAGATTCTTTGCGCTTTGGTTCAGCATGACAAATAACCAAAATAAACGTGTCACAGAACACCGGGTAACATTAGACAAGCAGCACAATATATACTCGTGGATATGGAAGCTGACGGACATTGCACCGAATCTATGCGTTTGTGAGCGAAATCTCTGCCCAGAAACCACCCTCGTAGTGCCAGCCAGTCGGCTGATTTATAAGTTCCAACTCAAAAATCTCACCCGCATATTCCGACAAATCAACCTCCACGGTCATCCAGCCGAGGTCGGTATTATCTGGGCCGACATTTATTCTGGTCAACTGTTTATCGTTTGCACGAACAATCAAGTCCCAGCTACCTCGCGCATCATGCCCTACAACAAGTCGTAATAAAGGTTTCTTAACCGGTGGTATCTTGATTTTACGGCTGATTACACAGCCGGTTGTCGGGTCTAATGGGTGAGTGACAAGCACGTTTCTTTTGCCGCGTTTCTCGTTGTACAATCCCGGATCCATATCGTAGCCACACTTATTCACTTTCCACCCCGGTGCGAACTTTTCGATAGCTTTGGATAAATCCTTGCCGATTATGGCGGTGATCCTCGCCATCTCTTGTTCAGTATAGCAGCTTCTCGCGATGGGTCCGGGTGCCCAGCACTGCTCTAAAGCGGTGGGTTTAGGCCTGCTGATGGGAATGACAAATACATCCCCTTTGTCGGCATCTGTTTCGATGCGTCCGCCAGCCCGGATGACAGCGATGTAAGCAAGTTTTTCACAGACGTCCACAAGCGTTGGGAAGTTATACGGTGTGTGGCTGAACTTCTCATGTGAGTCCAAAGCCGATTTAAACTTTGCTGGTAGTTGCGAATAGCCGATAGTAGTAAACAAGACGCCTGCAGCGCTTGACGGATTGCAGTCGGAGTCTTGTCCGCAGCGAGCCGCGATGATGATCGTTCTATCGGGGTCACCTTGACCGTAAAGTAAACCCATCACGGTATAAGCACCATTTATTTTGGCGTCGATATTAAAGTCGCCTTTATCACAAGAGAAGCGACGATAAGCTGGATTTAGGTGATATTTCTGGTTAATCAGTCGCCAGGTTCTCTGCCAGTCATCCGGATATTTCCTGTACCACTTCAGCACATCGCGTATACATTCGGCGTACTGACTCTCTCTGGGGATACACTTCAGCCCGGCACGAACGATCTTTTCCATGTCATGTTCAAAGAAGGCTTCAGCATACATTCCGCCTACGAATTGTCCGCCATAAAGGCCGTCGCCATAATTCATAAGCCGACCGAATTTTTCGCCGAGTTTAATAGCCATATTTGGCATCCCCGGAGCTATCAAGCCTGAATAATCTGCTTCGATCTGATAGTCGATATCGTCGGCATGTTCGTTGAACATAGGATGCCCGGAATCCGGCGGAGCGATGCCGCGGCGCAGGTTGTCACGACCTGTCAGATTGGCGTGCCATAATTCGTAATCGGTATTCGCAAAATTGATGCCGGCCTGGCGAATCGATACATCGAATCCATAGAGATCCAAAGTCCTGAGGAATGTCATTTCAACATAAAGGTCATCCTGTTCGTGCTGGTTGATCAACTCAGGGCTCCACTGAGGCATCTCATCGGGTGGAATGATCTGGCCCTTGTAGCGAAACTCTGTGGGCGCGCCCCAACCAACGCCAGCCATCTGTCCGATCCAGCTTGCTTTCATTTTGTCAATGTAATCTTCGACCACAAGGCGATTGGCACCGCTGGCAGGAAGCCCAAGGTCGCTTAACACCTTAGTCTGGCAGCCTGTACAGAACACAAGGCCCAAACAAACGATAACTGCGCTGGAAATCAGAAAAATATCTCTCGCCATTTCACACCTCCGTCACGACTTTTTGTACGGATTTATTTAGGAAAATAGCCTATCTCAACAGGAAACACCCTACCTTCCAAGTGAAACTGGGCATTCTCAGATAGTATGTATATCCGATAAGCAGTCTGAAGTAAAGTAGGAAAGAACGTATAGCAGGAAAAAAGCATCTCTGGCAGGTTTACTGGGTCCTTTGCACATACATCCGGCAAGTAACATAGCTGAAACCCCACCCTCCGTAAGCCCATCAACTGCCCGCCGGTTTGGTACATGCGAGCATAGTGGAGCCCCACGGGCATAGCCCGTGGCACCTTTCCATTCTCCGTAGTAGAACTACTACGAAGGATGAACATCTACGGCGGAACCCGCCGAAGCACATCCGCCTTCGCTAAAGCTTCGGCGGATACTCTTCTCGCATTCATCCACGGGTAGAACCCGTGGCTTTCTGCGAAGGCGGGTAAAAGAACACTTAGATGGGCTTTTAAACTGTATCCTCAAATCCCATACGCGATATTTCCAAGTCCGTGTTTGCAATGGTTCTGAGGTGCAGTATAATGTTGTACGAGCTAAAAGTCTTGACAGAAAAATGCAAAGCCAAAAATCAATAACGAGGCTGAGCTATGTTGCAATACAGAATACGATTAATAGTATCGGTGGTCTTGGTTGTGCTGTCAGTCGCTTGGATGGCGACAGCGGATACCTGGCACTTGGGAAAGGATGATAGCTGGCAGACTCTATCGCCGGAGAACGAGGATAAATATCTGCTTGCTGTGGCTAATGCAAAAGAGTTGGTTAACAAAGGCCAAACGAAAGCAGTTAAAGCCGCACACAAGAAACTAAAACAGGATTTTCCGGGGATTACGGAACCTGATCTGGATGTATTCATTGAGGCAGAACTGCTTTACTGCAAAGGAAAATACGCCAAAGCAATCAAACGCTATGACAAATTGCTTAAGGAATATCCTGAAAGCAAGCTTTGTGAGGCGGCTTTGGGCCGCCAGTTCACGATAGCCAAGGCGTTATTAGACGGTCGAAAGATAACAGTGCTCGGTATCTTTAAAGTGAAAAGCTACAGCACAGGCGCTCAGACAATGGAACGGATAATCGACCGGATCGGCTTGAGCGAGCCTGACGGGCTGGGCATAAAGGCAGCGTTGGCAGTTGCTGAGAACTACGAAAAGAGAAAAAAATACGAGCAGGCATACTTGATGTGGTCAGAAATATCGTCCCAGTGGCAGAGCGGGCAAATCGGCAAGGATGCTCTGCTGGGCATGGCTCGGTGCAAGATTGCAACCTATAACAAACAACCTGAGGGCAAAAGGTTCCTCTACGACGCTTCAAAATTAATAACAGCAAGGAGCTACTACGAGAAATTCCAGCTCTTATACTCGAAAGAGGCCAAGACATTAGGTGTTGACAGTATTATCGATGAGATAGATAAACAACTGGCCCTGAAACAGCTCAGTATAGGTCGGTATTATCGTAAAATAGGCAAGAGACAGGCAGCTAATCTCTATTTTGACATGGTGACACAAAATTGGCCAGACACTGAAGCGGCCCAAACTGCAAAATCAATGCTCAATAGTTGTGTGGATGACAGGGAGACAGAAAATAAATAAACTAAGGAAAAAACACTGTATGCAGAGGAAAATCCTTGCCCCCATGATTATGTTGAATGTAATTATTGTCTCGTTCTCTATTCTTTGCGGTTGTACAGAAATAGGGGACTACTCCAACGAATCGTTATTTCCACATGATGTCTGCAGCATTTACCTGGAGATGTTCGATAACAGGAGCTTTCGACGGGCAGTGGAATATGACCTTTCTGACGCCTTGTCGAAACGCATCGAGGCTGAGACTCCGTACAAAATCGTTTCAAGTTTGGACCGTGCCGATACAATAATAAGCGGCCAAATACTTTCGATAGGTGAATCTGTGCTCACCGTTGAAAGAGAAATGGGCCTCGCACTGGAAAAAGAAGTGCAGGTAAAAGCGGTCGTAAATTGGAAGAACCTGAAGACTGGGCAACTGCTTATAGACAACCGGTCGGTAACAGCCTCAGCAAGTTATTCTGAGTACCAAGCCCAGGATTTTGGTTACGCTGCAACGGTTGCGGCAAACAAACTAGCCCAAAATGTCGTAGAAATTATGGAAAAAATTTGGTAACAGTGTGCAATTGTGCATCGTCATGATTTCGGACAGGTGTAGGATACAATGAAACAATAATGTTGAAGTAGAAGACAATGAGTAACGGTAGGAAACAAAAGCCAAACCAGCCACCTCGTTTACCGGGGAGAAGAAAGGGCAGAAAGCCTCCATTGCCGAGTTATAAGCGCGGCCCGTTTAGTTGGCTGATAATTGCAATTGCTATTTTTGCTGCGATGATGATATTGCAGCATGGACTTGGCAGCAACAACATTAGCTGGGATGAATTCGAGCGACATCTTAGAAATAACGAAATTAAGAGCTTAGAGATTGGCGAGACTGAAATCTCAGGCAAGTTCAAAGAAGCCCTGGTAAGTCAGGATGAAGAAGGTTCGGTTTCATTCACTGTAGACTATAATCAAGAAGAGGCGATCAAAAGGATCTGGAGTATATTGGATGAAACGGGCAGCGATGTTGACGTTAAAATGGCCAAGCAGCGAATCTGGCTGATTATGCTTATGCAGTGGGTTTTACCGCTACTTTTATTGATCGGATTTTTCTATTTTATCTTCGCAAGGAATCTGCGAAGTGGTGCCGGAGGTATGTTGATGTCATTCGGACGAAGCAGACACAAGGTGCTTGGTAAAGACCGCGTTAAGGTGACGTTTGAAGATGTCGCCGGCATCGAGGAGGCAAAGGAAGAAGTCGCCGAGATAATCGAATTTCTGAAGAACCCGAAAAAATTCAAACGACTCGGCGGACGGATTCCACGAGGAGTCTTACTTATTGGACCGCCCGGTTGTGGAAAAACACTCCTTGCAAAGGCCATTGCAGGTGAAGCTGATGTCCCCTTCTTTAGTATATCCGGCAGCGATTTTGTAGAGATGTTTGTGGGCGTAGGCGCATCGCGCGTACGCGATCTATTCAAACAAGCAAAAGATAACTCTCCGTGTATTATATTCCTTGATGAAGTCGATGCTATTGGGCGTAAACGTGGAGCCAGTTTTGTTGGTGGAGGGCACGACGAACGCGAGCAAACGTTAAATGCTATTCTTGTTGAAATGGACGGCTTTGACACCGACGACCAGGTTATAGTGATCGCCGCAACCAACCGCTCCGACATTTTGGATAACGCATTGACACGGCCAGGCAGGTTTGACAGACAGGTCATCGTCCCGCTGCCGGACTTGAGGGGCCGGGCTGATATCCTGATGGTTCACGCCAAAAAGGTGAAGATGGGACCAGACGCCGATCTGAACAGGTTGGCACGAGGGACACCTATGTTCAGCGGTGCCGACCTAGCAGCTATAATTAATGAGGCCGCGCTGGCGGCAACCATGGCAAACAAAGAATACATCGAAACGGCCGATATGGAAGAGGCCAGAGATAAGGTCCGATGGGGACGAGCCAAAAAAAGCAGAGTCATCGACCAAAAGGAGCGAGAGATCACCGCTTATCACGAGGCTGGACATACACTCGTTCAGTCTCTGCTTGAGGATGCGGACCCCTTGCACAAGGTGAGTATCATTCCGCGAGGACCAATGGGAGGGGCGACTTTCGCTCTGCCGGAAAAAGACAGGACGATGTTTACGAAAAGGTATTGTATGGCAATTTTGCAGGTCTGTTTCGGTGGACGAATCGCTGAAGAAATGTTCTGTGACGACATATCCAGCGGCGCACAATCAGACATTGAGCAGGCCACGAAGATAGCAAAGCAGATGATCCTGACCTGGGGCATGAGCAGTCAACTTGGTCTCATCAGCTATGGGCCGGATTCGGGGGCAAGAGACCTCGCCTACATAATACCTATGGAAAAGGAGTATTCGGAAAAAACAGCCGAAGAGATAGACCAAGAGGTGAAAAGGATTACGAGCGAGGCCTACAAGCAGGCGAAGGAAGTAATCGAAGCGAACAAAGACAAACTCGAAAGAATCGCTAAGGCACTGCTGAAATACGAGACTCTCGATGCTGATGATGTAGAACTAATTTTACAAGGTGGCCAGCTCGATAAACCAACCGTGGGCGACTTATTAGCTGCTGAGCAGGCTAAGAGCGAGCAGTCACAGCAAGACAATCCAGAACAACAGGAGCAATCCAATAACTGATATTCTCCTTGTTCTAACTATACAAAAAGATACCTATGCAGAATAAAGCTGTCGGCATATTTTGTGCGCTTTGTGTCATTCTGGTCGGTTTAGCTGCCACTGGTGAAGATTCGATTAAGGCAGGCTCCTCCGCCCAGTCTGGTGTAGCCTCGCCAGACGTTTCTGCTCCAGCGGTCGAGCTAGCCAGATATAATGATGAGTTTTCTGTTGCGCGTGTTGAGCCTGCTCTGATGGGCTCCAAATCCGGCATAGCGGTAATATTCGAGGGGACTGATGATTTACATTACTACGCAAATCCAGAAACCGCGCCTGCTCCAGGACTCCAACTTAAGGTTGAAGCGAAATCCGAGCACTTCCAGTTTGGCGAACCTGTCTTGCCCAAGTGGGAGATATTCAATGACCCGTCAGGTCAAAAAGTAGAAGTGTATGCCGGCAAATTCACTGTCTTCCTGCCTATTCTGGCAGTACACAGCCCAACAAAAACAGACGTTATCGATGAGGGAGACGTTGAGGTCAAAATCTCAGGTATTGCCTGTACAAGCATGGCTTGTCTGCCGCCATTCGAAAAGACCTTACAGACAAGAATTGATCTTAGCCAATCTGATTCCTGGAAACAAATAGCCCTTGAAGCAATGATTGATGCAGATGAAGGCGCGACAGCCGAGGTGACGATTGAGGGCCCAAGTTACTCGATTTGGTTTGCGCTTGGTCTGGCATTAGTAGCAGGACTTTCTTTGAACATCATGCCATGCATTTGGCCTGTTCTGCCTCTTATTGTGATGCGCATTGTCGAGCAGGCAAAACAAGGCAAAGGCAGGTCCATATCCATGGGGCTTGCCTTTTGTATGGGAATACTGTTATTCTTTGCCTGTCTTGCCGGCGCAAGCATAATTCTGCGCATCTTTTATGGAACTGTTTTGCAGTGGGGCGATCAGTTTCGCAATCCTTCGTTCGTTGCAGCAATGGCACTTCTGCTTGTAGCGCTGGCGCTGTATATGTTCGATGTCTTCACAATCAGCGTGCCATCATCAATCGCCAGCAAATCCGGCGCCGGCCAGGGATACTCTGGAGCTGTAGGGATGGGGTTTCTGGCGGCGATACTAAGTACACCTTGCAGCTTCGGAATCCTCGCGGCGGCATTCGCCTGGGCACAAGTTCAGCCATTGCTGCTCGCGACAATTGCAATAATGGCTGTAGGCATCGGAATGGCCATTCCGTACGCGGTTTTGACTTCAATGCCCAGCCTATTAAAGCGTCTGCCGAAGGCTGGGCGCTGGATGGAGCTATTCAAACAAACGGTTGGATTCCTTCTTTTGTTGATTGCGGTCAAACTCATTACAGCGCTGCCGGAAACACGGATAGCAGGTATTTTATATTTTGGTGTCATATTAGCCTTTTGCGTTTGGATGTGGAGCAAGTGGGTCAGCTATGGTACAAAACCGACGCGTAAGTGGGCCATTCGAATTGTGGCAGCGATTGTAGCAATTGCAGGTGGATGGACTTTTCTAAGTCCTCCAGCCGACGAACTGATTAACTGGCATAGCTACGATTCGGTTTCTATAGAGAAAGCCCTGCAACAAGAGCGACCGGTCTTGATCGAGTTTACTGCAGATTGGTGCTTGAGCTGCAAGACGGTCGAAAAGTTAGTATATGGTCGAGGAGACGTTGCCCGATTGATCAAGGAAAAGAATGTTCTGGTAATCAAAGCTGATACGACCGAAAAGGATTCTCCCGCCACACTTGCCTTGAAGAACATATACAACGAACCAGGCGTACCGGTTAGTATGCTGTTTGTGCCGGGCCAACAAGAGCCTATCAAATGGCGCGGCATCCTGTTCGCAGGCGAATTGGAAAAGGCCCTGACCGACCTTGCCAATTAATAATGGAGCAATTCACTAACTATGCTCCAAAGATAGGTACGAAAGCAAAATGCCCAAAAAAGCAAAACCAAAAATCAATAAAGCTGAGGCTGCTGAGCGAGTAAAGAATATCTGGCCGATCTTGAAAAAAACTTACCCAGAAGCTACGACAGCACTGGAATTTACAAACCCACTGGAACTGTTGATCGCGACCATACTATCGGCACAATGCACAGACGTCCGCGTCAATATGGTCACAAAAAATTTATTTATAAAGTACAGGTCGGCTAAGGACTGGGCTCAGGCTGACATAAAGCAGATCGAGTCGGACATAAAAAGCACCGGCTTTTATCACAACAAGGCGGTTAATATCAAGGGTTGCTGCACAAAAATAGTGGAGGAATTCCGTGGCAAAATTCCTGACACGATGGAAGAGCTTGTTACTCTGCCCGGCGTGGGCAGAAAAACAGCGAATGTTGTGTTGGGCAATGCGTTTGGTGTGCCTGGGATAGTCTGCGATACTCACGTTATTCGGCTCTCACGAAGGTTAGGATTATCGGCTAATAGCGATGCTGTAAAGTTGGAATTCGATTTGGCCGAAATAGTACCAAAGAAGAATTGGACGCTATTCAGTCATCTGATAATTTTCCATGGTCGAAATGTATGTAAAGCTCGTAAGCCGGACTGTGAAAACTGTCCGGTTGTCAAATTCTGCCCTTCGGCAAATAACCCGGGTTTGTGGTAACCCCGTCTGCTATGGTGAATCGGCACAAAACAAACATACACAACAGCAATTATCAGGGAGCTTCGTCTATGATGGATATTGCTGAAAGTCCTGTTAAAGACCTCTGGCGGCTATTTAGAATAATGGCAGAGTTCACAGAGGGATTCGAGGAGCTTGCTTCTGTCGGTCCCGCGGTTTCCATTTTTGGTTCCGCCAGGGAAAAGCCGGAGAGCAGATACTACGACCTTGCCCAGCGAACAGCCTTTGAGATGGCAAAGGCAGACTTCGCTGTCATAACCGGTGGAGGCGCAGGAATTATGGAAGCAGCAAACAGAGGGGCCACAGCGGCAGGCGGAAGGAGTATCGGGCTAAATATCGAACTACCAGTGGAGCAACTCCCCAACAAATACCAGAACATGTCACTACAGTTTCGGTATTTCTTCTGTCGTAAGGTGATGTTTTTGAAATACGCACACGGCTTCGTTGTCTTCCCAGGTGGCTACGGGACCATGGATGAATTTACAGAGGCTCTGGTGCTGATTCAAACACTTAGACAGGCTCAGTTTCCAGTGATCTTAATGGGCAGCGAGTATTGGGACGGACTAATCAAGTGGATGAAACAGAAAATGCTTAAGGAGTACAAATACATTTCTCCGGAAGATATGAACGTATTTACTGTTGTAGATGAGCCTCAAGATGCTGTCAAGATCATAGTCGATTTCAGAGAGACAAAGGGGCGCAGCGGGCTGTATATGCCGCCGGGAATGAGAAAAAACCACGTCGATTAGCGCTTGATGGCTACAAACCTCTTTCCACCTTATCCTGATATACTTCTGAAAAAGTCGTATGCTTCGGTACTGACAATAAACAGCTTTAATCCCCAGTTCAAAATTACATTCGACTGCGATAATTAAAAAAGCTTACCTGTCCTTCGTGACCCGAGTCACGAGTCACAGTATACGAGATACGCTTCACGAAATACGAAACACGAACCGAAAGGGTGAGAGACGGGATTCGAACCCGCGACCCCCAGAACCACAATCTGGTGCTCTATCCGACTGAGCTACTCTCACCAGTATAATTGATTATTTACTATTGATTATTGATTATTGTCAAGACATCATTGGTTTGCCCACTGACAGATCAAATTATAAATTGTAAATTATCAATTATCAATAACCAATTTTCTATATCATTCCGAGCGAACAAAGCCTTTAGCCCTGAGCCAAGTCGAAGGGGAAGCGTAGTTGAGGAATCTATTAAAAACGGTAATTCCGCGCTTGCCTGTCCCCGAACGTTTACCCGCCATAGTCTGTTACCTAAGGCACAAGTTTGACGAAGGCAGGTCGTAGTCGGGGACCCAGAACAGTTTAGCTCCGGACCTGTGCCGGGGGGTATTCTGTCACCTCTGGGCGGGGTCATATTCAACCCCCCAATTTTATCCGCCGTCTTTTTGGCGGATTATTGCGGGATTCTCTCTCTATTTAATTGTAGGGTGGTGGCTTTCGTCCTTCGCAGTGCCTACTCCGCCGTAGTAGTCACGGCTACAAAGGCCGGAAGCTCTGCTACGGAGAATGGATGCCCCACCAAAATGATGCTAATCAACAAATTCACCTTCACGTTGCTCAACAGCCTCGCCGAAATGGCAAAACGCACGACTCCCTAAAATGAATAAACATCTTTTCGAATAGCGTTTAGGAGTACGAACCTTCCTCATAAGGCCCCAGGAAACGCTCACCATTAAAGTGGATTAGGTGTGTCGAAGACTCCGCGATCCAGACTTCCGTTTCCCAGGAGATGTCGTCTAGATATTTTAACAAGGTCCGCCGGTCAAGGAAGGCCGTTACATATACAAGTCCTATGTGCGATCCTGCAAATAGTTTCCTCAATTCCTGTCGCCGCTTTGGATTCACTGGTCCATGACTTGTAACTGCCTCAATGAGAACAAGCCAGTTCTTCTCGATGTAATGAACAACAACATCGGGCATCTTGCCATGCTCTTCGATCTCAACACCAAGCTCCCCAAGTGCCTCAGAATCAAAATACGCCCACTTCTTCTGCGTATCACCTACGTAGATAACTTGCCCGCCTGGTGTGAAAAGTGGACAGAACTCCTCTATGATCTTCTTGACAAGCACATTCTGGCCCCCAGGTGAAAGGGTGATCTCCTCTCCACTACGGAGTTTCAGGGGAATGCGGCGCATCTCTCGCTCTCTCGCGTAAAGCCGTTTCAATGTATCAGTAGATTTCAGATATTCCTGCAAATTCATTTTCCAGTTTGGTTTGCCAAATTCACGTAACAGTTTCAGCGCCGATGGCTCAATTTGATAGACCGCTTTTGGGCTATTGGTTGGTCGCGATGGCTTATCGGGATTGGGCAGAATGAGTCCTGCCTGCACAAATTGATGAACCGTCTGTCGGCGCACCGTCTCGCGTGTGTTAGGCGCATATCGCCTGCCGTAGTGCACGGAGAAAAACTCCATCATGGGTGTGATGCCCATTAAAGGACTACTCGCTTCGTCCCAATCATCTTCAGGCTTGAGGCCTAAGAGTGAAAGAAGTGTCAAGGCCGAGCGTTCATTCTGTTGCTGCCGTGGAAGTCCAAGCGATTCTAATATTTCGAGCGCTTCCTGAATTTTTCGGTCTGCTTTCTTTACCTTCGTCTTTTTAGCCACTGTTCTTGTAGACCTTTTCCAGAATCGCATCCACCGTTTCCTGGTCTGGGATCCGATCCTTTACATTTGATCCGAGCAGCATAAGTTGTTGGCGTGTAGGATATCGCATTTTCTTCAAATCTGTGGCATTGACCTGAGTATGCCCGCTGAAAAGCCGGAAGTATCGGTCAAACAACGTAGAATTTAAATACACCGCCAAGCCTTTTGCAAGCTTTAAAGGAAGCCCTTTATCTGCCGCATGGAAGTAGTTCAAATGATTTTCAAAACCAACGAGAGGTGCTTCAATTCGATGAGGATCATAAATCGCCGCCACTACTCTTCTGCGCTCCTCCTTCGCGGAGAAACGCTTCGTTAGCACATAATACCCTGCCTTAACCATCAGATTGCGAGTTTCCTCCGACGACAGAATTGCATTTGGCTTTTTCTCCGAGCCTGCTGGCCATTGGACGAATCCATGTTTAAAATGGCACGGATATACGAGAGGCACTGTTCCCTTTTCGGGCAAGAGCCGAAGGTGCTCCCTCGCCCTGAAATCCACTACGCGCCCCGTCGAAACTTCTATCCCCAATTCAGCAAGTGACGTTCTAAACTGCTCCATTTTTTCGATCAAATCTTCGTCGTTGTCATTGAGCACCAAATGAATAAAAGCGTCACGGTCGTGTGGGAAGACCACATGATCGTAGGAAACACTACGAACGTTTGCTTTGTGGAAATCGGCCTTTTCCGATGATGAGATAATTACATTCTTCGGTTTAGGTTGACTGCGTACGGCGTAAAAAATAACATTTTCCTGAAGAACATCATCGTCGCTAAAAACCTTATTCCGCAACTCAAATACATGAATCTGCTGCAATATTATCATGTCTAGCAGCGCCACACGAAATCGGCGAAAATATGGTCCATTACAGAAACTGCGAGGAGTAATTGCCACTATCTCGCCCCCGGCGTTCAGCATTTTCGCCGCCAACCATACGAATGCCGCGTAAAGGTTCGAAACATCCATCCCCCCAATGGCCAGCAGCTTCCGTGTTTCTGACTCCCCGTTGATCTTCTTATAGGGCGGGTTCAGAATCGCATGAGTAAACCATTCTGTCTGCTGCGAAAACAATCCTTGCTGCGTAAGGGCCACGCCTGCCTTCACAAAATCCTCAACTCGGATTTTGCCGCTAAAGCCTACGTTCGCTTCTCTGCAATCAGCTTCGCAACGGCACAGTGCTTCCTCCAAATACGGCAACACCGCCTCATCATTTTCATAAGCTACAACCTCGATTGACTGTGGGCGCCGATTTCGCGAGATGAGAGCATCTACTACCGCCGCAAACAGCATACCTGATCCAGCCCCTGCATCAAGAATCCGCACATTTTGAACATCTCGTTCGAACAAACTTGCCATAAACTGTGCAGTCGCTGCTGGTGTCAGAAACTGCCCAATTCTGGACCGTTCATATCTTTTGTGACGCCCGTTGAGCTTTTGGCGAATTTGATCGAGTTGGCTTATCATTTCTGTGGCCATTGTTCCAATTATATGTTGCATCCGTCAAGCATGATTCTAGCTATATATAGTCCCCGCATAAGACTTTTACTATTAGACACACCGCGGCCTATCTACGGTGTTACAAACAACCTTGCCACATGATATTGGCAATCACTATATCGTACCACTATATCATAGCATTCGCAGGATGAATTTCAACCGAACTTTCCCAAATCAAAACTAGAGACAATCACCTAATTTTTTCTGGGTATTTTCCCATTCTATCTCACGGGGTAAAAAAATAACACAAAAGATGGGAAAAGCCAAAAGAAAAAAAGATTAAATGCACAAGGCAAATAAACACAACAGCATAAAAAAACGTGAACTGTATCCTTCGACTAAGCTCAGGACAAGTCTCGTGGATGGATTCCGCTCTTAATGCTGTTTCTTTTTCAATTTATAGTATCGGCAGAAAACGAAGGAAAAATCAGAAAAATGATTTGCGCAAAGCGCAATTTCAGCCATCAGCAATAATCCACTTTTCTGACAGTTTCCTATTGTAGTTTACAGTAGGCCGAATTGTAATAGTGCTTGTAATGCAAGCAAAAATCAACCATTCTAAAAATACAAATTATGTATTCGTATTCAGCCTTTTGTACGTAAAGCGCGTACGCGCTTTACGTACGCGGGCTTTTCTTGCGATTAATTGTAAAAATACCAAATCGGAGCTTGCTCCATCTTCCCGATAAATCAGGACTCCTAGCAATAATGAGAATTAGATTATTACCTATAAGGAAATAACCTTCAAGAATGCAAAATAGTATATGTCGAATATCAAAATGAAAATGCGAGACACAAGTCTCGAATCCCAAAGCATGAACTACCCTCTTATGATGTCGTTGATTCTCATTAGGCGGGAGGTGTTGCCGCGTTTGGCGTTTGGTGTACAGCTTTCGTTCATTTTTTAAGCTTAGTTTTGAGCAAGGAAGTCACTTATTCTTTTCCAGTACACAGAATTGTTAGTTGAGCATATCTCATAACTCGATTTAAGTTTAGCACAAAGTAAAGTACGTAAATCGCATACAAATGCCCAGGTCTTACTTTCCAGTTGAAAAACACTGACCTACGTAAATTACGTATACAATTATGCAAATCGCTTTTAGTGAGATTCATATACGCTAGTACGTAAAGCGCGTACGCGCTTTACGTATAGTCTTTCTTTCGCTCTACACACTACTGATTATATCCAACTCTTTAGCATCTGTGTTAGATACGGCTATAAAATTCTCAAAAAAATGCAGACTCTTGTGCAAAATCTTCTATAATTATCGCTATATGTTTAGCTCAAAACAATGGAACTACATCCAAAAGGGTTTTCACCTAACGCCACGGCAGACTGAGATTACAAAGTTGGTCTGTGAGGGTTTGAATAACAGCCAAATCGCAAAAAAGTGCCATATAACATACAATACTGCGAGAACACATGTAGCCCATATTTGCGCTAAAATAGCCATTCGTGGCCGAGCCGAATTAATTCTTCGTCTAATCAAAGTCGCCAAACACGCCAAATGAATATGCCCCAGCTTGTAATAATCACCTTCGAAACAGAACAACCCTTTAAAATTATGTAATTAATTGTTGCGTTTTTTGTAACGACAGTATCCTCAAGCCGAGTTTGAGGCTGAAAGCCATATGTACCAAACAAACTGATCGTGGTAATTGAATAAAATTGGTGTAAATCATTTCTTGCGTTCGTCAGTTGCATACGTAAAGCGCGTAGCTCTGCCACAGGTATGCGCAATACGTGTGAGCTTTTTTTGCGATTAATTGTTAAAAATATCGTAACCGTTCACAGTATTTTGGATAATTGAAGTAAAACTGTGTTTT
>CAYSPM010000025.1:0-6109 GCA_964432925.1 uncultured Pirellulales bacterium
TGGCACCTAACGGTGCCGACCTTCGGTGGGGAAAATTTCGCTCAGACGCTTGGCGATCCTGATACGCTTAAGATCAATGAGTGGTTCACGAACGGCCAGGTACTATTCGAGGACGACTTTATTGAACTGTACAATCCAAATGTCTTTCCGGTGGATTTAAGTGGTCTTTACCTTACCGACAATCCGGTAACTCAGCCAGGCAAGGATCGGCTTGGACCGCTTAGCTTTATTTCAGGCGAAGGTTTCGCTACGTTCACGGCTGACGACAGCAACAATCCCGGCCATGTAACTTTCAGACTCTCGCCCGATGGTGAGATGATAGGCTTATTCGATGCCAAGCTTAATGCTATTGACAAAGTGATCTATGGCCCACAGACGACCGATGTTTCGCAGGGCCGAGCCCCCGATGGCTCAGATAATTTTGAGTTCTTCGAACTGCCCACGCCGGGCACCGGCAATCCGGAAGGTACTATTGTTACGATGACCAACCTTATTGCTATCGACCATGTCTGGTCTTATGAGCAGACAGACACGGCTCTGCCTGCAACTTGGATTGAGCCGGATTATGATGATTCATCCTGGCCGGCTGGGCCTGCACTACTATACGTTGAGAACTCTGAATTGCCAGCGCCAAAGAATACGGAGCTTACGCTCGGTGCAATGACCTATTATTTCCGCACCCACTTTAATCTAAGCTTTGCTCCAGGCGATATAACACAGCTTGAGCTTAACTGTGTCATTGATGATGGAGCGGTATTTTATCTTAATGGCCATGAAGTGCTTCGGCTTGGTATGGCTGAGGGTGAGATTGAGCATACCATGACAGCCGACCGTACTGTGAGTAACGCCGACTACGAAGGACCCTTTGTGATTCCCATCGATTATTTGCTTGAGGGTAATAATGTCATCGCGGTAGAAGTGCATCAGACCGGCAGTAGCAGCAGCGATATTGTCTTTGGCTTAGAGCTTGATGCGGTCGTTATGACATCGGATGATTCCTATGCTGATGCGTATACGTTATTAGATGGTCTTCGTATTACTGAGCTTATGTATCATGCAGCAGATGGCAGCGATTTTGATTATATTGAACTTCAGAACATAAATGATGTGACGTTGGATTTAACTGGCGTCCGCATTGCCGGAGGCGTGGATTTTGTCTTTGGCGAAATGGTGCTTGGTCCGGGTGAGTATGTAGTGGTAGTAAGTAGCCTAAGCTCTTTTCGGTCGAAGTATGGCTCAGATATAAATGTTGCAGGCGATTATTCGGGCAACCTGAGTAATAATGGTGAGCAGATTGTATTGAATTTGGCTTTCCCGTTGGATGCAGCGATACTTAGGTTTAGTTATGATAGCAGTTGGTATCCAACTACGGATGGCGGTGGCGATTCATTGGTGGTAACTGCCCCGAGTGGTGCAGTTGTTTCCTGGCAGGATTCAGCCGGTTGGCAGCCCTCTATTCCCACCCCCGGCCAACCATAATAGATGTGCGATAGCTGAGCCTGCGCCCAGAAAAAACTACTGTGCCGATCTTACCCCTCCCGACACAGCTACTTGAAATCTACCGTTAGTAACCTCTCTTTGAAAACAGACCGAGCATCCGTTGTGAATATCTCTATCTTGGTAGGGAGTAAAATGCCTTTTTCTTCGACCTCGCTATAATCATAACCACGAACGGCGAGGTATTCTTGACGATCGATATCGCAGAACCAAAGCATATCGATCAAAGTGGTATTCTTATTCTGATAAAAAACAATCGTAGCCCAGTGAGACTTTGTCGAATCGACGCCCTCTTGTAGTCTGTTGCCAACACCGCCCCTGCTCACTGTGTAAGTTCGCTCGACTGAGTCATACCAAAGGCCTTCTATTTTTATCGGTTCGGAGCGTCTGTTGAAACTGGCGGAGGCGTCCAGAAGACGTACCGGAGCCGTAGTCAAGCCCAGTATTGCTTCAGCATAATCGCGATGTGATATTTGCATAAGGATGTCTTGCTCACGCCCCTGCAGAATAGTAAGTTGACCATCAAGGAGCTGCCACATGACTGGACCGAGGGGCTCCCGAACCGAAATCCGAATGGAATTCGACCATGGGAAAACCTCAAGATGTTGTTGCGTTAGGTAAAAGCCGCCATCCGGCTGGTAGAAAGTGACGACACAATCAAGGCTAAGCCTCTTTGTTTTTGTCCATTTTTTAAATCCACCGGTGGCCTTAAGTGCGCCGGCGGCATAGTCGGATGGTGCCGTTAGTGTCTGGACGTCAGGACCACGAGCAAGGCGCCCCGTACTCTTACCAGTTTGTTTAGTACAACCTGCAATTGTACAGGCTATCAGCAAAACGAGCCAAATTGCTTTTGATAGTCGGTGCATCATCTTTCTACTTCGTTATAGTTTGTTTTTCGTATTTTTGGGATTGCTCGTCAAGCTCCTGCTCTTCGGAACCACATGAGAGTTTCGCCAGTTGCTCCATCAGGGCATACCTTTCGACAGCATCTTTGGTAGCAAGTTTTAGCAATTTTGCTGCCATGTCGGGCTTGGATTGCTTCAGCGTACGATAGCGATTCTCGCCGTAAGCATATTCTTGGAAGTCAATAGTAGGAGCCTTGGAATCGAGCTGCAGTGGATTTTTACCCTGCTCCTTGAGCCGGGGATCAAATCTATACAACGGCCAATGGCCACAGGCAACAGCCTTTTTCTGCTCCTCGTAGCCAGCGGTCATATTGATGCCGTGAGCAATACAATGGGCGTAAGCAATTATCAAAGATGGTCCCGGATATGCCTCGGCCTCGACAAAGGCCTTGACGGTTTGATTGGCATTCGCACCGATTGCCACTTTGGTGACGTAAACGTTGCCATAGATCATAGCCAACAGGCCAAGATCCTTTTTGGGCGATGGTTTCCCACCTGCGGCGAATTTGGCTACCGCAGCTCTGGGTGTAGATTTGGACATCTGCCCACCCGTATTGGAATAGACTTCCGTATCTAGAACAAGGGCGTTGACATTTGCACCACTTGCCAGGACATGGTCAAGACCACCATAGCCGATATCGTAGGCCCATCCGTCGCCACCAAGTGCCCAGACGGATTTACGGACGAGATAGTCAGCAATGTCCAGCAGGTGTTCGCACTGTTCGCATTTACTTTTTCTGCATTGTTTCTTCAGTTCATCCACGTAAGCTCGCTGCTGTTCGATAGCTCCTTGGTTGGGGTCATCGGCCAATGTAGTGGAGCGGATTTCTTCCGCCAGCTTGGCGTCTACACAACCTTTGTCTGTAACTTTCGCTAACAGTGTGAGAGCCCGCTCTTTGAACTTGTCTACTGTCAGGCGCATGCCCATGGCAAACTCGGCGCTATCCTCAAACAGACTGTTGCTCCAGGTCGGACCCCTGCCGTCGGCTCTCTTAGCGTAAGGGGTTGTGGGTAGGTTGCCGCCGTAAATCGATGAGCAGCCTGTAGCATTGCCAATTAGTGCTCTATCGCCGAATAGTTGCGTTAGCAACTTGACGTAGGGTGTCTCACCGCAGCCTGCACAAGCACCAGAGTACTCAAATAAAGGCTGGATCAACTGGCTACCCTTTACAGTACCAGCTTTGAAAAGGCCCGGATCGGTGTTGGGAATTGATAAGAAATGTTTGTAATTTTCACGCTCCTGCATACGCACCGGTTCTTGTAGTACCATGTTGATTGCTTTTCGGTCTGTAGGCTTCCTGTTTTCGTCCTTTTCTTGTGCAGGACAACTTAGGACACACGCGCTGCAACCGGTACAGTCCTCCGGAGCTACCTGAACGGTGAATTTCATACCTGTGTAATCTTTGCCCTTGGCATCAGCGTTTTTAAATGTCGCGGGCGCGTCTTTTAGATACTTTTTATCATAAGCCTTTATTCTTATGGCTGCATGCGGGCAAAGCAGCGAGCACATTCCACATTGAATGCAGATGTCCGGCTCCCACTGTGGAATGTTCACAGCAATGTTACGCTTTTCAAATTGGGTTGTACCCGTGGGGAACTTGCCATCGTCAGGCATTTTGCTTACGGGTATCTTGTCTCCGCGAAGGGCAATAAGCTCTGCGGTTACAGTCTTGACAAAATCAGGAGCATCTTCAGGTACCGGCGGCCTCATTTTGATCTTGCTTGTCACTTTGCCTGGTACCTCCACTTGATAAATTCTCTCCAGCGCTCCGTCAACAGCAGCATAATTCATCTGAACTATCTTCTCGCCCTTCTTGCCATAGGTTTTTTGAATCGCATCCTTTATAGCCTTGACGGCTGTATCGAGCGGAATGATGTTGCTGATTTTGAAAAAAGCTGTCTGCATAACTACATTGATTCTCGGTCCCAGGCCGATCTCCTGGGCGAGAGAAATCGCATCAATGACATAGAACTTCAGCTTCTTGTCGATGATTTGCTTTTGCACTTCTTGCGGCAGTGTGTCCCAAACTTCGTCTTTGCTATGGCTGCTCGTTAAAAGGAAGGTTGCTCCCTGCCGGGCTGTGGAGAGCATATCGTATTTTTCCAAGAAAATCGGATTATGGCATGCAACGAAGTCGGCTTTGCCCACAAGGTAGGGCCTTCGGATAATCTGTTTGCCAAACCGCAAGTGTGATATGGTGACAGCGCCTGCTTTTCTAGAATCATACACGAAATACGCCTGGGCGTAGTTATCTGTCAACTCGCCGATTATCTTTATCGAATTTCTGTTTGCTCCTACCGTGCCGTCCGAGCCCAGGCCCCAGAACATAGCGGAGAAAAATCCTTCGCTGCTAACTTCAAAAGATTCATTAACTTCCAGACTTGTGTTTGTTACGTCATCAATAATGCCCACCGTAAAACCATGCTTGGGCTTAGGGGCATCGAGATTATCGAAGACAGCTTTCACCATGGCGGGTGTAAACTCTTTTGATCCCAGCCCGTATCGCCCACCGACTATCAGAGGATATTTGTCAAGTGACAGCAAACCATCGGCCATAGCCTCACCTATGGCGGTGCGAACATCCAGATATAAAGGCTCACCTAACGAACCTGGTTCTTTTGTTCTGTCCAGAACAGCGATTTTCTTGACGGTCTTAGGCAGAACGCTAACAAAATGTTCAGTGCTGAATGGCCTGAAAAGGCGGACTTTTATGACGCCTACTTTTTCACCTTTAGATACCAGAAACTCTGCGGTCTCATGAGCGGTATCGGCGCCAGAGCCCATTATTATAATAACCTTGTCAGCTTCTTTTGCGCCTACGTAATCGAACAACTTATATTGTCTGCCGACAACCTTTGCGAACTTGTCCATCGTTTGCTGCACGATATTTGGTGCAGCTAAATAGTATTTATTTACGGTTTCCCGACCTTGGAAATAAACATCGGGATTTTGCGCTGTGCCGGAAATCATGGGTTTATCCGGTGACAATGCCCTTGCCTTGTGCTGGGCAACAAGCTCGTCATCAATCATCGCCCGCATATCATCAAACGTCAGCTCCTCAACCTTCTGTACCTCATGGCTGGTTCTAAAGCCGTCAAAGGAATGCAGAAAAGGCACACGTGATGCCAACGTCGCCTGTTGCGCAATCAGCGCAAAATCCATAATCTCCTGGATATTGGCCGAGCAGAGCAAAGCAAAGCCTGTTTCGCGGCAGGTCATAACGTCGGAATGGTCACCGAATATCGAAAGCGCCTGACAGGCTAATGAGCGGGCAGAGATGTGAAAGACCGTAGGCAATAACTCGCCTGCGATTTTGTACATATTGGGAATCATCAGCAGCAAACCTTGCGAAGCTGTAAAGGTAGTTGTTAGAGCCCCCGTAGCCAGCGCGCCATGGACAGCACCGGCTGCACCACCTTCAGACTGCATCTCTGTAACCGAAGGGACGGTTCCCCAAATGTTGGGTTCGCCCTTAGCTGTTTTGGCATCTGCTATCTCACCCATAGATGAGCTTGGCGTTATGGGATAAATTGCGATAACTTCGTTAGTAGCGTGAGCTACGTATGATGCGGCTGTATTGCCGTCGATTGTAACAATTCTGCGTTTCATAACTTCTCCATTTTTTTGTATAAGTACGGATAAAACGGACCTATCTACAGAATCTGCCGTTTGCAGCAGATATTCGGACTACAGACAATGACCCTCA
>CAYSPM010000025.1:6209-23659 GCA_964432925.1 uncultured Pirellulales bacterium
GGCCTTGAGTATGTACCGGGTGAAATCATCGTTAAGTTCAAAGACAATCTCTCCGAGGAAGAAATATCCGCTCTGAACTCAAGACATGATGTCTCAATGCTCTACACTAGTCCCTTTGCCGGCTTCAGCAGGCTGAGCATTCCAAGCGGCAGGACCGTTACAGAGATGGTCGAGACATATACTAAGGATGGGCGGGTTGAGTATGCCGAGGCAAACTACATCGTTCATGCTTTGATGATCCCAAACGATGAATTGTACGTATATCAATGGCACCTGTACAACGCGGATTACGGCGGAATCCAGATGGAGCATGCTTGGGATGCTGCGACAGGTTCGGGGGTGATCGTTGCAGTTATTGACACAGGCATCGCTTATGAGAACTATTATTCAGACTCAATAAGCGGAGAAGTCTGCTACGAGAAGGCTCCAGATTTAACTGGTACCTACTTCTTAGCTGGCTACGATTTTGTGGACGATGATGACCACCCTAATGATGAATCGATTTATGGACACGGAACTCATATTGCTGGAGTTATTGCTCAAAGCACTAACAACAGCTACGGAACTGCGGGAGTAGCTTTTAATGTTTTCTTACTGCCTTTGAGGGTGTTGGACGGAAGTGGGGTCGGCACATACGCCAATCTGGCGGATGCGATTATCTGGGCAACTGATAGTAGCGCTAATGTGATAAATCTGGGTTTGGGAGGAACCGAGCCTTCGGCTACTTTGGAAAACGCGGTAGCTTATGCGCACGATAGCGGAGTAACTGTAGTGGCGGCTGCAGGCAATGACGGCATGAATGTATTGCGTTATCCTGCTGCCTATGACGACTACGTTATTGCAGTCGGGGCTACACGCTACGATGAGAGACCGGCTTACTACTCCAACTGGGGAGTAGGTCTGGATTTGGTGGCTCCGGGAGGTGATCTTACAATTGACCAGAACGAAGATGGCTATGGCGACGGAATATTGCAGCAGAGCTACCATAAGAACGGCTGCGGTAAGGTGTCTTGGAATTACTACTTTGCTGAGGGAACCTCAATGGCTGCAGCGCAGGTATCTGCGGTCGCGGCTTTGCTGATGTCGGCTGGCGTTGTTGCGACACCGGCTGAAGTACGACAGGCCTTGGAATCCACCGCTGAAGATAAGGGATCGGCAGGCTGGGATCGACAATATGGCTGGGGGATTGTTAATGCCGAAGCTGCGTTACAATGGACGTCGGAAGTGCCGTCACCTCGCCCTGTCGCTATGTTCACGGCCGAACCTGAAACCGGCGCTGAACCCCTGACCGTGCAATTTATTGATCAATCCACAGGAGATATAGCGAGCTGGTCATGGGACTTTGGCGATGGCCAGACGTCTATGGAACACAACCCGATTCATACTTATGATAACGCTTCTCACTATACCGTGAGCTTAACGGCAGCAGGCTCAGGAGGCACCGATACCGAGACGAAGCCGCAATACATCAATGTTTTTATGGCTTCTTCGTCACCTTCGGCTGATTTTGAGGCTGAGCCAACGGACGGCGCAGCCCCGTTGACAGTAGAGTTCACAGACCAATCCAGATGTTCAGCGGTCTTTGTCTACCGTGAAAACGGCAGCTTTTACGTCATATCAGGTGATGCAAGCAACTTGGGAGGCATCACTGATTGGGCTTGGGATTTCGGAGACGGCGAGACTTCTACTGAGCGGAATCCCACTCACACGTATAGTCTCGCCGGCAGCTATACGGTGAATCTAACAGTGACAGGCCCAGGTGGTTCGAGCACTAAGAACAAAGAGGATTATATAGAAGCGCAAGTACCGTCAACACCAAGTGCACATGTTAGTGTTGATGTATCAAAACACAGATCGTGGTGGTTGGGATACAGAGTAATAAGTACTGTCCGACTCAAAGATGCTTATATAGATGACCTGCCCATCGAGGACGCAACAGTAGAAGGACATTGGAGCGGAGACTATAGCGAAAACGTCTCAGGCACCACCGACAAAAACGGTACAGTCCGATTCAACAAAAGTTTAAGCAGAAGTCAATCAAGCGTAACTTTCACTGTTGATCGTGTAACGAAAGACGGCCAAGTCTTTAATCTATCTGGCCAGCTCAGCGATTCAAGGTAATTAAAACCCGGATGGCCCCACGAGGCTGGGTTATATTGGTTCTTGGCAGGACTTTGGAACCGACTTCGACTTTTTGTGTCTTTTGCCGCTGTACTCACTTTTTTCTATCAGAACCAAAGAGCAAGTAAGCATGATTAGAAAACATGCTTGCTTGAAACCCTGTGCTGGCTAAATAGCTGGATAGTTATATCCCAGAACCACACACTTGGGATTATTACATGGCGTGCAATTATTGCTCGATGCCGAAAAACTCAAGCCAATGTTTAGTTTCACTTTGACTTAGGCCGTGACGTTTTGCCGGTGGTTCTTTCACCTTTTTTTTTCGCCGCAACTGTTTTTGCACAACGTGCCAGAACGTCTCGGATTTTATAGCTTTAGCCTTTCGTGCATGTGCTGCTTTTCGCAGTCTTCGATCACTGCTAACGATCGACAATCTCTTTGGTGCCGTACTTAGCCGAATTTTCTCTTCCATAACAGTGTCAGTATCCGTCCCCGGACCGGCAAAAAGCACGTCGAGATTGCTTATGTTGTCGAATCCACTTTTATCATATGGGCCGGCACCGTCAAAGATAATCTGGCCGCTTTCGCCAATCTGCTTTAGATACCTGCCCACAATGCTGCAAAGCTGAATATCACTGATCGCATGTGAGTCTTCTTCAGCCTTAAAGATCGAGTGCAATAAATTGTGACCGTCAATTATGAAAGGCATTGTGTGGCCAGCGTCTCTTAATATCTACGCTTCAAATCTTATCTCGCCGCCGACGATCGTTATGTTTTATCAACATAGCAGCATACGCATCGGATTAAGGGTCCGGTCGAATGGATTAAATACCAAACCAAGAATTTCTAATGTCACTACTCCTAACAGAGCTTGGTCACCTTCTTCACCCAAAACAACCGGAGTATAGGCCTGGCCTTGTGGAAGGTTGATATACATTTCTGATACTGCTCTTTCGACTGTGGTCCCGTCTGCCAAAGTGAAAGATACTTTACGTTTTGGCTTTAAACCAATAGCCTTCCAAACTTTCTTGGGAAGAAGCGAATAAGTTGCCCCGCTATCGATGAGGAACTTAACTGTTTTCTGCTTTTTAGTAGGCCCCTTCACCCGGCCTTCAATATATGTAATACCCATGATTTTTCTCCATCATCATTCTCCTGCGTAACTCTGCTGACAGTATATGACTGGATTAAACCCGACATTTTCATTATACATCTTCGGGCTGAAAATCAGAAGCTAAAAATATATCGGTATGAGTCGAACAATGCTCGGTGATAAGCTAAAACAAAGTAGCTATTCACCAAATCACTTTATGCTTCAAATCTTATCTCACCACCGACTATTGTCTTTTCGACTTTGCCTTTTACTTTCCAGCCGTGGTAAGGACAGTTCCGGCTTTTCGAGATAAACTTGTTCACGTCAATTGTCCACTCGGCGTTTGGGTCGATGATAGTGATATCAGCCTGCTTGTCGCGGCCAAGTGTGCCCTTTTCGATACCTATAATCCCGGCAGGTTGCACAGTCATTAGCCGAATTAACCCGGGCCAATCCAAGACGCCCGGCTCAACAAGTGCTTTCACGTAAAGACCCAAGGCACACTCGAGGCTCGCTATCCCGAAGGGAGCAGCTAAAAACTCCAGCTCCTTTTCGCTTTGCAAGTGAGGCGCATGGTCCGTAGCCAGGGCATCAACAAACCCATCAGCAATAGCTTGCTTAAGAGCTTGGACGTCTTTAGCGCTTCGTAAAGGCGGATTAACCTTGTAGTTGGTGTCATATTCGGCACAAGACTCCTCGGTCAAAAGCAAATGATGTGGTGTCACCTCACAGGTGATTGGCAGCGACTCTTTTTTAGCAGCTTTTATCAATTCGATAGACTTGGCAGTCGATATATGCTGTGCATGGTAGCGGACATTCGTCTTTTTGATAAGTTGAATATCGCGCCATAGCATCGCTTCTTCTGCTAAAGCATCAATACCCGGCAGACCCAGTATCGTCGAATAGTAGCCGGCATTCATGACGCCGTGACCGGCAAAATCGTTGTCCTGGCAATGTTGCGCCACAACCACATTGAACATTCCCGCATACTTCAGGGCACGGAGCATCACCGAGGGTTCCTGCACGCCCCTTCCATCATCAGTGAAGCCCACGGCACCCGCTTCAGCCATCAGCCCCATCTCTGCCAGCTCGACTCCCTCCCTGTTTTTGGTAATAGCCCCCATTACGTAGACATGAGTTTTCCTTGTTTGCCTTCCTTTTCGATGGACATACTCAACGTCAGTTTCATTTTCAATAGCAGGGTTTGTGTTCGGCATACAGACGACTGAGGTAAAACCTGCTGCCACCGCCGCTGTCGAGCCACTGGCTATTGTCTCCTCTTCTTCATCACCTGGTTCGCGGAAGTGTACATGGATATCGATCAAACCTGGTGTAACTAGCTTGCCGCCGACATCTATAACTTTTTGAACCGTTTTTTCTACACCTGGTCCAAGCGTGCCGACCTCAGCAATTTTTCCATCGATGATAAGAATATCGCATTTCTTGTCGATATTGTTTGCGGGGTCTATTACCCGCCCATTTTTGATAAGGAGCTCACCAGGCATTGTTACCTCGCATTTCAGACTCGGTTACAGGCGCGCGTTAAACTCTTTTAACGTTCCTGCAGTTAGCACTTTTACCAAAAACTATCAGAAAATAAAAGAATTTTCTTGTTTTTCATAAGGCTTATGCGCATCCCAGCCGGACGATGGCCTTTGGCAGCAAAAGGAAAAGAAATGAACACTGAATTTGTGGCACTGCGGATACTTGCGATATTGCTGACATTGTAAAATGGGGGCTAATCATCTGCGGATAGAACTCGGCAAGCTCACTGAGGAGGTTCACCTTATCAGGCGAGAATTAGAAGGTAACAAAGATTAAAATTCCTCGATTGAATCACGATGACATTGTTCGTACAGTCATGATGCGGTCATTGTCGCGGACGTCTTTTTCGATTTTTACATCGGCAAAGGCACCGCTTTGCTCAAGCAGTTCTTTAACAGCCAGCCCTTGTGCGTAACCTATCTCCAACATCAACGCAGCATCGGGTTTTAAAAATTGGTCCACCTTTTCAACGATCCTTCGATAAATATCTAAGCCATTGTCACCCGCAAGTAAAGCTGACCTTGGCTCGTAATCTTTGACGTTTTTGTCAAGTGCCTCAAACTCAGCCGAACTTACATAAGGCGGATTACATACAATCAAATCAAATCTGCTCACGTCCAGTTGGGGTACGAAGGCATCAAATAAATCACCGCGCAAGAGGGTGACTTGTTCTTGTAACTGGTATTTTTCAAGATTTTCGGCAGCTACATCAAGAGCGGCATCGGAAATATCTGTTGCAAATATTTGAGCATCCGGAAAGTTTTTGGCAATTGCCACAGCGATACAACCACAACCGGTGCACAGATCACAAACAAGCTGGCTGCCAATGCGTGCCCCGTTAGAAATCCCCTCTTTTTGTGTTATTTTCCGCATTGTAGAATTTCTAACGGGGCGCGTTCGCAGGAACTCGATCGCTTTTTGAACGAGCAGTTCCGTTTCCGGGCGAGGGATCATACAGGCAGGCGTGATATCAAGTTCCAGCGAATAGAATTCTGTCTTACCAATCAAATAGGCGATAGGCTCATGTTGGCCAGCCCGCTTTACGAGGTCATGCAGTCGGTCCAGTTTGTCTTTTGCAACGGGCTTATTGAAGTGTGTATATAGCTCAATTCGCTTCATTGCCAAAACATCGCTGAGCAGAAGTTCCGCGCTAAAACGTGGCGAATCAATACCCTTGCTAGTGAGATATCCTGCAATCCAGTTTAAGAGCTTTTGTATCGTCCAATCGGTCATAATGTGATTATATTATAAAGTTGTCTCGAGTAAAAGAGTGAGTCTGATATCAATTGCTTCGATAGTAACATAAAAAAATTTTTGTTAGACATATGTTCAATAGTCAATAAAATATAAATTAAAAGGAATGTTTGCATGGTTTTCTTGTTGATGTGTAATTCTTCAAACAGGTTTGCATATGACTGCCGAAGTAGCAGTGCTAAATAGTATAGGTGTAGCTTTGGCTGCCGATAGTGCTGTTACAGTCAGCATTGAAGCGGGAAAAATCTATACATCCGCTGACAAGTTGTTCCAGCTTTCCACTAATGCCCCAGTGGGCGTTATGGTATATGGTAATGCTAGTTTTTTGGGTGTACCATGGGAAACCATAATCAAATGTTATCGGACAAAGCTTGGCAGTAAGACATTTCCCTACCTCAAAGATTATTCGCAAGACCTTATTCGGTTTCTGAAGGCTTCCACAAGACTGTTCCCTGCTTCCAGTCAGAAGGATGAAATGAGTTCGATTGCTCATGGGTACTATAGTTTCGTCCGTGAAAGACTTGAGAAATATATAAAAGATGAATATGATAAGGGAAACAAGCTGAATGAATCTCAGTTAAAGCGAATATTTACAAATTTGGTTAAGGAAGAACTTATAAGCACACAAAAATGGCCTCTTCTACAAGCCCTCTCTCCACAAGTTGTTTCCAAAATCGGTAAGGTATATACTCGTGAGATCAATGCTGTTCAACAGGAAGTTTTTGAGAAGTTGCCAATGTCGCAGATAATCAAGCGTAAACTTGCGAAGACAGTAATCGAGATAGTGACCCGTGAGCGTCTTCTTCAAAGGGAGCGTCATGTTGGTGTTGTTGTAGCTGGATTCGGTGACAAAGAGCACTTTCCTCAATTGATCGAGTATGTACTTTTTGGGATTCTTTGTGGGTATCCGTTGTATTCTGAAGGGCACCAAGCTTCAATTTCAGGGGGGAGTGAAGCCATAGTTGTACCACTAGCACAAAGGGAAATGGTTATGACTTTCATGGAAGGGGTTGATCCAAAGCTAAGAAAGAACATCGAAGGATCAACTAAAGACCTTTTTCAAGCAATGGCCGAAATCATCATTAAGGAGGTCAAGAAGAAATATCCTATATATGGAACCAAGCTCGAGAAGAATGTGAAGCCTGGTATTGACAAGTTGTTAGTCAAGCTATATAATTATTGGGAGGATGTTCAAAGGAAGGAATATAGTGATCCCGTTATGGAAATGGTTGCCTCATTACCCAAAGATGAGCTTGGTACAATGGCAGAATCACTTGTTAGCCTGACCAAATTCAAACGACGTATCAGTAGGGAGCAGGAGACAGTCGGCGGACCCGTTGATGTCGCTGTAATAACAAAAGGGGACGGTTTCATCTGGATGAAGCGTAAACACTATTTCGCCCCAGAAATAAATCCCAGGTATATTGCTCGTATTACAAAGTGGAGCAAGTAATGATGTCCAAAAAAGAAAGATCCTTTTCTTCTGTTAAAGAAATCATTCAAACATACTTCCCAAAGCAAACTGAAGAGAAAGCAGTTGACCGGACCGAGGGATATGGTTCACAAGCCAAGGATTTCGTAGAGAGGCTGTCGAACGATTTCGGAACAAGCCTTAGTAAAAGCTTAAAGAAATAAACTAAACTCAATCTCATTTGTGCAAGATAGGTATTCCTTGGGTTGTGGAATGTTTTGTGCGCTCTTATGTTGAGTTGGGTTTCTACCGTATCAGATGGTAAGGTAATGGCTGATAATGATCTTTTATTTTTCGCGCTCCATACTTTTAATATCCCAATAAGATTATGATGATCATGTTTATTCCTTGCAGAGCGATGGAACCTATTAGATATATACTTTATCCATTAGTCTTGGAAAAGCTATGCACTGGCGGATATGCTTTTCGCCGGTGAGCCAGGCAACGGTTCGCTCAACGCCAAGGCCGAAGCCGCCATGCGGCACAGAGCCGTACTTGCGCAAGTCCAAATACCAGCCATACGTCTCGGGATTCAAACCTTGCTCCTGGATTCGCGCAAGCAGCCTGTCGTAATCGTCCTCTCTGACTGAGCCGCCAATAATCTCGCCGAAGCCCGCAGGGGCAAGCATGTCAAAATTAAGTACAACCTTTTCATCGGCACGTTCGGTTTTCATATAAAAAGCCTTGGCCTCTTTAGGATAGTGCGTAACGAAGACAGGTTTGTCGTGCATTTGCGAGATGATGGTCTCGTCTGAGCCTCCGAGGTCTTTGCCCCATTGAAACTCGGCAGCTAACTGAGCGTGTTTAGGATTATTTTCGATCTTAGTGTCCAATTCGGCAAGCTCACTGCGCAGTTCGATAAGCTCGGCTGCGATTTTGTCTTTTTGCCATTGTTTTAGCTGGCCAGCTTGTTGGGCCTCAAGCTCTGCGATTCGATTCTCTATTTGTTGTTTTTGCTCTTTCAGTTGTGTTAATTGCTGGGTAAGGAAGTCTTTGGCTTTCTGGCTGATCAGAATCTCGACGGCTTCGGTGTAGGTCAGTCTATAAAATGGGGGCTTTATCTTTTCAAGAGAGGAGATGTCAGCTTCCAATGCTTCAAGCTCACTTTTATTTTTTTGCAGAACTTGTGCCACGATGAACGAGACGAAATTCTCGGCCAGTTCCAATAGGCCATCAAGGTCGATAAAAGCAACCTCCGGCTCGACCATCCAGAATTCGGTAAGGTGCCTGCGAGTCTTGCTCTTTTCCGCTCGGAAGGTGGGGCCAAAGCAATAGACCTTGCCGAAACTCATCGCGGCTGATTCGAGGTACAACTGGCCGGTCTGGGTCAAATGCAAAGGGCTTCCAAAGTAATCAACTTCAAACAAGGTTTGTTGATCTTCGCCGACTATCGCGGTGAAGATCGGTGTGTCGATGAGGATAAAGCCATTGTCGTTGAAGAATCTGCGTATCGCATCGACGACGGTGTGACGAATTCTACCGATGCACCATTGACGATGTGAGCGTAGATGTAAGTGTCTGTTCTTGAGCAAAAAATCTATGCCATGTGACTTTGGTGTGATTGGATAACCTTCAGCAGGTGCAATAATCTGTGCGCTGGTTATAGCAAGCTCATATCCGCCGACGCTCCTCGGGTCGACTCGAACGGTTCCTGTTACTGTGAGCGATGACTCTTGTCCGAGATGCTTTAGCTGGTCAAAGAGTTCCTCCGGGATATTAGCTTTTTCGACAACGCACTGACAAAGCCCTGTACCATCGCGAACTATGAGGAACTGAATTTTGCCGCTTGCTCGACTATTGTAAAGCCAGCCGGCGAGTGTTACTTCTTTGCCTACATTATTTTTTAATTCAGATATATAAGTTTTAGCGCTACTCGACATTTATCTTTCTCTCTTTAATTTTGCTTCGTCTTTAAAGCCAGATAGGCCAGTCATATAGTAGTCTGTCAAATTCAATTAGGCAGGTTGTCATTCCGCACCTGATGCGGAATCCAGTCTATTAATAATTTTGGATTCCCGCTTTCGCGGGAATGACAAGGCACAAAAACAATTTTGACAGACTATTAGCTAGCTTCGCTCCAGATTATACACGTGAAAACGATTCCGGGAAAGTATTTACTTCAATGGACAATCATCCCAAATATCTTCGTTTTATCTTCTAAAATCGGACGCGGGAGGCTCACTTTTAATAAAGTCACCATCAACAATAGCCGATTAGAACTCACGCGAATGCGGATTCAGCACCTTTGACTCTTATGCCTGTTGTTGACCAGAAAAGTTGGTAAAAATCTTGTTATGAGGGCAAGAACATGTGCGAGAAAATGAAATGGGACAGATTATTGGTTGAAAAGAGATTTGGTATCTCAGAAGCAAAAAAATAATGAAAATGAGAACGGCAAGTTAATTAAGCGATAACCGACTCATTGCAAAGTGATTTTCAATGAGAATTGGAGGATAAGATTATGATTATGACTAATACCATTCAAATTTCACTGACGGATTTTGTAGACTTTATGTGCAAGGCGGGAACCAAAAAGATTAGCCAAGTCAAGGCGATTAAACGGAACCTTGACTCGCCATATAGTCCGGCCAAAGATTTCTACAAGCCTCTTAGAGAAGGAATCATAAGCTTCCATAAGTTTAACAAAGAACCAAGCGCACTTGATGCAATCTCAACAGTCATCACAGATAAAAAGAAACAGACTGCTTATCCAATCATTATTGCAGGCTACAGAAGATTTCTGGGTGGAAAAGATATCACTTGGGTTAAGTCTCCGAGAGGTAATTTGTGGACATATAGAAATCTTGCGATAAAGGCCAATCCCGAGCTTTGTTTAGCGTTCGATGGGAATGAACATATTATTAAGCTCTATTTCAAAAAAGACAGGTTGAGTAGAAACCATGCTTTGTGCATAAATCATCTTATGCAGAACGACTTTAGAAACAGGGATACAGGAGAAATATTTGGTGTGTTGGATGTAAGGAGTGGCAGACTGATAGAAGAGCTTCCTGGGAATGGTGAATTTGCACGGTTTGTTAAAGAAGAGGCGAATAGATTCCTAAGTTTGTACAACAGTGTCTGATGATTGCCCGAGATTGAAAAATCGTGAGAAAACGTGATGGTGGGAGAACAGATATTATCAGAGCTTTCAAATCCAGGACGCAAACTTGTGTTTGTTGATGAGACTGGGACGTCTGGAGCAACATTACGCGACATAGGTTCCAATTTCGAAGTTATGTGTGGTATTATTGCGCCGTCAGAGAGATACAAGAATGTAAAGACTACACTTCAGAAGGCTCTTGCAAGGATAGGTTTTGGCGTAAAAGAATTTCACGCAACGGAGATTGTTCATCCGACTTCGAAGTCGGCCTGGAAGAGTATTTCTTTTGAAAACCGACAGATGGTATTCACTGAGATTGTTGACGCATTGGTCGAATTCGCTGAGCAAATCTTCTACCTCTTACTTAGCGAAAAGCAATATTACAACCAACTCAAACCCAAGAGCCTTGAGCGAGGGGGAGATTCACTGAATCATGAAGCCGCCTTGCGCAAAGCATTTTTTGGAGGTCTCATTCGTCAATTACCTCGTCCGAATATGGAGACCGCTATCATAATTGACTCCAAGAAAGCCCTTCCTGACGCCATAGAGATGCAAGAACTTTGTGACCCTACTGGATTCTATCTGGGATCAGTAATCTACGTCGACTCAAGTGAGGAAGAAGGTCTGCAGCTCGCAGACCTCGCAGCCTACCTAATCAATCGTATATTCCGTGTGCGGGAGAGGCTAACCGCCGGGAAATTTAACAATTTCGATGAGATTGTAGAAAACGGGTACAGCCGGATAAAACCGATTCTGAAAAGAGTCTCGCTCGCTACGTAGCTATGTAGCTTTCAGAAGTCTGGGGACGCCATACTGATGAATACCTTCTGAACGCTCCACGCTAAATGCTGCACGCTTGTTATATGTCCAGTTTATCTCGCAGATAGTCTCGCTAGGGTGGGCACCGCCAAAGGCGGGCAAGCTTACTACTCTGCGAAGTAGCACTTCGCTACGTAGCACGAGTTAGCCCACCAATAAGGTCATGGTGGGGCAAGCCCCACCCTACTATATTTCATCGAGCATTTTTATAATTCTAATCTTTTGCGCAAGTGGTTTAACAACTGGTCGGTAGACACTCGGACTTGGTCCATTGAGTCGCGGTCGCGGACGGTGACGGTATTATCCTGTAAGGTTTGGCCATCGATGGTGACACAGAAAGGAGTGCCGGCTTCATCCTGCCTGCGATACCGACGGCCTACCGCGCCCTTTTCGTCATAGAAACAACTAAAGTATTTCTTGAGGTCATCGTAGATATTTTTAGCTACGTCCGGCATGCCCTCTTTCTTTACAAGTGGAAAGACCGCGACTTTTACTGGCGCAATAGCTGAGTGAAATCGCAAAAGGTTTCTCGTTTCGCCACGGACCTCTTCCTCATCGTAGGCATCAACAAGAAAGGCGAGAGCGCTTCTGTCGATTCCGGCGCTGGGCTCGATGACATAAGGTATATAGCGCTGCCTTTTTTCATCGTCAAAATATGAAAGCGGGCCCGACTGGTAATCCTCGGCTTCATCAGCCAACTGGATTTTGGCCAAGTCGCCATCATTTTCGAACCACCTGTTTAAAGTGCGCATGCCGCGCTGATGCTGGCGAAGGTCAAAGTCGGTTCGATTAGCGACGCCTTCCAGCTCCTGCCAATCGCCGCTGCCAAATGGAAATCTATACTCAATATCAACGCAGGCTTTCGCGTAGTGTGCAAGCTCATCAGCATCGTGTTCGCGGAAACGGAGGTTCTCCTTCTTTAAGTCCAGGTCGGTGTACCACTTGAAGCGAGCTTCTCGCCAGTGATCGTACCACTTTTCATCGGTGCCAGGCTCACAGAAAAATTCCAGTTCTGCCTGTTCAAACTCTCGCGTGCGGAAAATAAAAGCCTTGGTGGTGACTTCATTGCGAAAGCTTTTACCAATCTGGGCAATGCCGAAAGGTATCTTGACTCTGGTCGTATCCAGCACATTTCTGAAATTGGCGAAAATACCCTGTGCGGTTTCCGGCCGAAGGTACATCTTCATCGAATCATCCACATTCGCGCCCATTTGTGTTTCAAACATCAGCTTGAACGGCATCGGGTCGGTAAATTGCCCAACCGCTTGACAGTTAGGACATACCTTGTTGCTCAAATCATGTTGTTTAGACTGGGCGGTGTCGATGGAGATGTGCTCGGTGTGTTGTTCGGACAGGTCGGCATCCCCCTCGACTGCGCTCGGGGCAAGTTTTTCTTCGAGGTGGTCGACACGGGTTCGGACGTGACACTTTTTACATTCGGCTATAAGATCGGCGAATTTATCAGCATGGCCGGATGCCTTCCAAACTAAAGGGTGCATGAAGATGCTACAGTCCAGGCCGACAACGTCGTCTCGCATCTGGACGACGCTTTTCCACCAGGCCTTTTTGACGTTGTTTTTTAATTCTACGCCGAGCGGCCCATAATCATAACAACTTGCCAGCCCACCATATATTTCACTGGACTGAAATATAAAACCCCTACGCTTGCAAAGGCTCACAATATCATCGAGTTTCGTTATCTTAGCCATATTACTGTCCTCATCTGCTGTTTGGCAGCTATTATATAGCGTGAAACGACAATGACAAGCAGTTTGATATGAACAGCCCGTGTAAAAAGCTGTTCTACGGATAGTGAAGAGTCAAACGTCTCAGCTCAAAGACTTCATTGTGGCAGCATACGGCCGCTTAGATATGTGAAGCTTATAATGGCAGGAAATTTTTACGCAAAATGTTTTTGGTACTACAAGAGTTTTTTTGTATATTTATATTGTGCGAAGGGTAATTTCCCTTATTTGTAACGATCTCGTTTCGTCAAAATAGCGCTTAGGGGAGGTTGGATTATGAATGAGTTTATAGAGTTGCCTAATATATATCCTGGTGTTTCCAACATTGTCGAAGCTCGTAAGAAGGCTATGCGGAATCAAGACGAGGCCGTCGAAAAGACACCGGATAATGAACCAGACAACAACGAGAAAAAAGGGCCGTTATCATTGGCCAAAGAGCACGTGACAGAGCTTCTGAATGAGTCCGGCTTCGTCGATGTTAAGACCCCAATTAGTAAGCGGATGAGGATATATTTGGGGCTGGAAGGCAATGGCAATACAGATGCTGAGGATTATTCCGACCCCAATTTAGCGGCTGAAACCGCAGCCTCTTCAGCGAATAAGATCGCGGCTGATGCGGAGGCTGCCTTGGCGATGCAGGGAAATGTTCAACCTGATGTGGCAGTAAAATTACTCAATTAAAATTTACTCCTGGATTGTGGATCTACCCCACCTGGCCGGGCCGCAACAGCCCGGCCGTTTTCATTTCTTCCCGGCCAGAAGGTAATTAGCGGTTTAGATTACATCAAGCATAAGCTACTGACTCGGCAAATTCGGTGATTGATCGGACTTTAGCAAAGAAATTTCCCCATCACTTTCTGGAATAAGAGGGCTTTGTGGAACGTTTCAGAGCTACGGGCGGCTTATACAACCACAAGTGACATCAGCGGATTCAAAGCCTGGTACCTTGATACTATTTGACATGGTCGATTTAGCACGTTAGATTTCCCAGCCGGAGGGTTAGAAGCCGAGAACATTTTATGAGGTCAATCATTTACGTAATCGGTGCTGGGCCTGCAGGACTGATGGCATCCATCCATTGCGCTCAGGCAAAGACCAAAACTGTCGTCTTTGAGCGTAATATTGCCGCGGGGCGCAAGCTGCTTAAAACCGGCTCAGGCAGATGCAATTTCACCCATCGAGCCACTACCGACCAGATGCTCCTCACCTTGGGACCAAAAGGCAGATTTCTACGCTACTGCCTGCACATATACTGCCCACAATGGCTCCGACAATTTTTTAGTGACAGGGACCTGAAAAGTAAGGTCGAAGCCGCAGGCTGTGTCTTTCCAGTTACAGACCAAGCAAGCGATATCAGAAATCTATTGGTGACTGAAGCCAGACAACTGGGGGTTCATTTCGAATTCGGCAACCCAGTCAAGAATATTCGTCGAGATGCTCAAGGATTCACTATCAGGACTTCTGAGGATAGCATCCGCGCCGACAAGGTCATCATCACAACCGGAGGCGTCAGTTATCCTCAGACAGGCTCAACAGGAGACGGGTATGAATTCGCCCGCCGATTCGGCCACACAATAATCCCGCCCAAACCGGCACTTGTCCCCCTAGTAACCGCGGAAAAGTGGCCTGGCGATTTGGCAGGCACGTCACTTAAAGAGATGAAGATAACCACCACTCTTTCCGGCAAGAAAATCACCGTGACAGGCCCAATGCTCTTTACTCACGATGGCATTGGTGGCCCTGCAGTTCTCGATTTGAGCCGGCACCTGACGGATTATCTGCCGAACAAGGGAAAGCCCATCCAGATTTCAATCGACTTGCTCCCCGGTGTCACCGAGTCAGAGTGGAAGAGTAAAATCCTTCAGCAGATACAGGTCCACCCGAATAAGACTATCGCCAATATCTTGGCAGGCTCTGTCCCCCGCAATGTTGCCGCTGCCTTATGCAGGCACCTTGAAGTCGGTATAGACATGCCTGCCAATCAGCTAAGAAAAGATGTACGGCATAGACTCCTGCATTTGTTCAGAGCTTTGCCACTTTCGATCGTCAGCACCAGGCCCATAGCCGAGGCGATGGTTACCAGCGGCGGCGTCTCTGTCGGCGAAATAGACTCAAAGACTATGCAATCCAAGCTATGTCCGGGTCTTTTCTTTGCCGGCGAAGTCATCGATGTCGATGGTCCCTGCGGCGGCTATAACCTCCATATCGCCTTTGCCACAGCCGCACTTGCCGGCTCTGTTGCTGCCCAGAGCAAATAACCCCCAGTGAACCCCTCAGTAAACCCGTCCTGAGCTACGTCGAAGGCGGGTAAATGATGAGCTATTGAGAAATCCTTTATAAATAATTTAGTAGGTTTATAACGATAGCTTTTCCCTTTGCTTTTTGCATTTGAACTTTTATATTTTTTACGAGGTATCCTTTACAGCTCATCCCTACACTGTGTTCAGATCAGGCTCTGGGCCCAGCCAAAAGGCTTCACGATTCACAAGCGTTGAACACTTGTATCTCATTGCCTGCATTAAATCCACCAAAGACGGACTTTAACCTCGCTTTAGTATGGAGCTATAATAAACAAAAGAGAATAAATAATACCTAAGTAAGTTAGGTATTATCTATAAGACCGATTGTAATTAAAATTTGTGCTTATGTTATTTCGACTGAAGGGCCACAAAATGGCCCGTAGTGGAGAAATCTGTCCAAGTAAATTTCTACGGGCTTACGCCCGTAGCATTTGCAGCAACAGGCTTCGCCTGTCCGCCTTTGGCGGACATCTTCATCTACCGGTTTACACCCGTAAGATTGCGGCATAATACTAAGAGGCCCTAACAAAATAAAGAATACTCTATGACTGTCATTCCCGCGAAGGCGGGAATCCATTTCCTTACGGCTTTTTATATAACTCACGTTTGCTCTGAAACGATAAAAGAAAGCCGTTCTACTTATTCTGTTAGACGCTCTAAATATTCCAACTTCGGCGGATATTAAGCACAATCGAAATGGGAATCTAAGATGTCTCTATGAAGCTTTTCTACATATCTTAACGATTCACGAACTACAAGTGGAAAGCCACGATCCACGACTGACGAGCCACGAGTTCAGCGGGCCTGTGGGAGGAATTTGGGGTTTGACAAACTCGACTTTCAGAAGCATAGTAATCACAAACAATTGTAAAGATTAATAAAGGGGAAAAATATGAGATCGAAACAGTATTGGATTTTGGGATTAGTGGTTGGCGTGTTTGTTGCATTAATACCTATCACACTTTCTGGAATTAGCCTCGAGGAGAAAACTCAGCTTCAGCGATATGGGGTTTCCACCTTGAAGGGATTAAGTGGTGTCTGTCCAAAAGTTAATCTCTTTCCCCGGGAAGGTGTAAAGCTGCACTTGGTGAATCAAAACACTTTACAGACCGAAGTAGAGTTAGAGCTGAGAAAAGCGGGGATAATAGTCTTTGATGATGCAAACGATATCAATGCAGGTCTTTTTACCATAACTATCACCATAGATAAAGTAGAGCAACTTCCACTTTACTGTATCGGCGCCACCGTCTCTCTCTCTCAATACGCGGGGCTATTGAGAGATCCAAAGATTCTAACATACGTACCGACTTGGCCATTATTTCCATCGCCCATAACTTATTGTGTGGGCGAAGGTATCCTTGAAGAACATCTTAATGACTTAGCAGCCGACAACATGAAAAAATTTATCAACGACTATCTTGCAGCTAACCCGAAAGAGCAGCAAACTAAGAAAAATTCAGTAGAACAACCCTAACAAAATATTGCTGGCAAGAAATGGCTAACTATTTTGAATAGTGGGTATGAAAAAAATATCACCAGTTTGTGCCAATACTGTTGTAAGTAGTGATCCACACGTATGGAAACCCGCAAATTTTGAAGATTTTTTAATTGAGCTGGAGCATATTATAGTTGCATGCTCGGGGCAAAAGCCACTTTTTAGAGGCCATGCTGAAAGCAAATGGTTATTAGAATCCACATTTGTTCGTAACTGCAAGAAAATCCTTATTGATTTAGAGCCACACACTATACCAAGTGATGAAGTGAGAGGGTCGGTCGAGTACCACCAGGCGATTTTTGGGCTCTTGCTATTGAAATATGACGTACTCGTGAAGCCAAGTCAAGAATTAAAGATTCTTGAAAGAAACCAAGGGATAGATGCTCTGTTCGAATTGATGAAAAGATTACAACAATATCCCGAAGAGGATAGATGTGCTCTCAAAGGAACCTTTTTCTTGGACTGGACAAAAAAGAAAAACGTTGGCCTTTACTTCGCTAACTTTGA
>CAYSPM010000026.1:0-17052 GCA_964432925.1 uncultured Pirellulales bacterium
TTTTCTTGGACTGGACAAAAAAGAAAAACGTTGGCCTTTACTTCGCTAACTTTGACGCAAACAGGGGCTATATAAAAATTCGGAAAAATGAAGGTGCTTTGTTCATATGTGACCAAACAGCCAATCGAAAGACGTTTATGAGAAGAAATGGCGAACCGATTAGAGTTCAGGAGATTATTGATAGGATGATCAAAGCACAAAATGAAACAAGACCTTTTGGGTGTCCGTTACTTTTTTATCCGCCAAAGCAAATACTTAGTATACAAGCAAACAGACAAGATGCGATATATTGGGCTCAAATGGATTTAAGATATGACTTGGAAAATATCTGGAAACTTAAAGAGAAAGACAAGAAAGAAGACGAATACATATTTATCAAGCTAATCTTGCCTGATAGAACTCAAAAAGAATGCGAGGATTATTTGAACAGTCAATCTCCACCTATTACTCACTGTCATCTTTTTCCTGAAGAAAGAAATTAATTTATGTGGATAGAATTAAGCGCTATTTTTCACCTATCTCGTTTTTCACCTGATTAAGCAGATTTTACCGCTTCTATCGGCGTCAAATTATTCACATTGGTTGAGACTAGTTTTTTGAGGATTTCGGAAAACGAGCCTTAATCAACGAGTATTAGGCCGTAGTAGTTTGGGCATTGACGGCTTGTGCGGACAACTTCGATAGGAAAGCCGAATTTTCTGGCCGTAGAAAAGACATCGATTCCACAAGCCTCCATCGCCGGGCGGGCACGGTCGGCATACTTACACTCGCCTTTTTTCACATCACAGCGTTTGCAGAAATAGCAAGGTCCTGCACCAAGGCCAAAGGCCTTCCAAGCACCGGCTAAGAAAAACTCCCGCTCAAGCTTAGCAACCGTTGCTTTTATTTCCGACTCCGGCTCGAAATGTATCAGCAGGCCACGCTCATAGCAATCTAAGACCTTTCGCATCATATCCGGCATGGGTGTAAATGGCGGACAGACAAGACACTGCCCATAGCCGTCACAGCCAAATTGACATTTAAGACGCACCCATTCAGCAGTCTCCACCTCGCGTGGTGGCACTATCCGGACATCTATTACGCCGGGCTTCTGCTTTGCAGCGTCACTAAGATGTATATCAGACAGCTCTATTTTGTTTGAAGGGCTTTTGGCTCTGTGTTTCATCTTTTTGACTGTCATGAGAATGCCATCCGGTTGATTACTCTGCCCAATTCATAAGAGGTCTGTCCGAAGTCCTTGCAGGATTGACATTTACTATTTTTCATTTGTCTTTGGATTGCCGTGCATTTGGCTGATTTCTTGCTTTACTTGGCTTAATAGGTTTATCGCTTCAATGGGTGTCAGATTGTTTACATCGGTTGAGGCGAGCTTTTCGAGAACTGACTTATGTCTCTGGACGAAGAGCGAGTCTTTGTCGGGCTGTTTTGTTTTGTGTCGAGCAAGACGGTCGCCCGTGGCCTCTTTAGCAAACGTTGATTCGAGTTCATCGAGGATTTCGCCGGACCTTTCAAGTATAGAGTTAGGGATGCCGGCCAGTTTAGCGACGTGGATGCCGTAGCTTTTATCAGTTCCACCCGGCAGAATCTTGTGCAGAAAGACAACCTCATCCATCCATTCACGAACGGCTACATTATAATTGTGCACGTTGGCGAACAGCTCAGCTAATTCGGTCAGTTCATGGTAGTGAGTGGCAAATAAGGTCCGACATCTGATTTTGTTTGCGATGTGTTCGGTAATCGCCCAGGCAAGGGCAAGGCCATCGTAAGTACTTGTGCCCCGGCCAACTTCATCGAGGATGACGAGCGACCGCTCCGTGGCATTGTTGATGATGTTGGCGGTCTCGGTCATTTCGACCATGAAAGTTGACTGGCCACGGACCAATTCATCGGAAGCGCCAACGCGAGTAAAAATTCGGTCGACAAGGCCTATTTCTGCATCTTCGGCAGGAATGAATGAGCCGGTCTGAGCCATTAGGACAAGCAGTGCAACCTGTCTTATGTAGGTGCTCTTGCCGCTCATATTCGGGCCTGTGATAACAGCTATGTCACCGGCATCGCCTCCAAGCTCGACATCGTTGGGGACAAACTCCTGGCCGAGTGTTTCAGCTAAGACAGGATGTTTACCTTCGTGGATGATAAGCCGGGCGTCATTGGTCACTTTGGGCTTGACATAGTTCCGCCGTTTTGCAATGTAGGCAAGGCTTGCCAGACAGTCACATTGAGCAATGGTCTCGGCGAGCTGCTGAAGCCGGGTGACATACTGGGCTGTCTGTCTGCGGAGGTCTTCAAAGATTTGCTGCTCCAATTCAACTGCTCTTTCCTCGGCACCTAAGACCTGGTCTTCGTATTGCTTCAGCTCGTCCGTTATGTAGCGCTCGGCATTTTTTATTGTCTGCTTGCGGATGTAATCTGCGGGGACTTTGTCAGAGCTGGCGTGCGTTACTTCTATGTAGTAGCCAAAGACCTTATTGTAGCCAATCTTAAGATTGGCGATGCCGGTTCGCTGAACCTGCTCTTTCTGGTAGTTTCTGAGCCAGCTTTGGCCATCTCTGGAAATTGAGCGAAGGTGATCAAGCTCTTCAGAAAAGCCTGTCTTTATCACTCCGCCATCGCGAAGGTGCGAAGGGCAATTCGGCTCGATTGCAGATTCAAGCAACTCGGCCAGCTCATCCATGCTATCGCATCGCTGTGCCAATTGTGCGAGCAGGTCGGCACTAAATGATTGCAAGATTTGGCGCAGTTCAGGTACGATGTGCAAAGTAGCTACGAGGGCCAAAAAATCACGCGGCATTGCTCGGAATGTGCTCAAGCGAGCTGCGATTCGTTCGATATCTGAAATGTCCGAAAGCAGTTTGCGGATTTGGGATAGTTGATGGCTCAGCCATTGATTTTCCGTGTTCTTTGATGGCTGAGCCATTAACTCCTCAACAGCATCCTGTCGCAGCTCAATGGCGCCAACGTCGCAAAGCGGCATACACAGCCAGTTTCTGAACATCCTCCCGCCCATACCAGTCATCGTCTCATCGAGGCAGTACAGAAGCGTTCCCTTTTGACTTTCAGTACGGATGGTCCTCAGAATCTCCAAACATCGCAGACTTGTCGGATCTATTTGCAGGAAATTGTGACGCTGGACTTTTTTCAGGGTCCGAATGTGACCGATCTCCGTCTTTTGCGTTTCATTTAAGTATTCAATAATTGCGCCCGCGGATTGGATCAGGATATCTTCATCGTCGCTGATGCCGAAGCCTTCGAGTGTAGCTGTGCCGAAATGTTTAAGCAGGCGTCGCCTTGCCTGATACGGGTCGAAGTACCAAGTGGGACGTTCGGTTATGGTGGCTTTTGTTAACTGGGTGATGTCCTGTACAAGCCGTCTGGTTTCGACTTCAAACAGCTCGCTCCGTCTATCGGCTAATAGACATTCAGCAGGGCTAAGCCTAAGCAGCTCATCAAGCAGGTTTTTTTCCGGCAAAGCCTGAACGAAAAAGTGGCCGGTGGAAATGTCGACCCAGCTAATCGCAGCTTGCTGTCCCGACCCAAGGTTGATAGCACAGAGAAAGTTGTCTTGCTTGGCTTCAAGCAGGATATCATCGGTGAGTGTGCCGGGAGTGATGATTCGCACAACGTCGCGTTTCACGACGCCTTTGGCGGTTTTGGGGTCCTCGACCTGTTCGCAGACCGCAACTTTGTAGCTGGCCTGGAGCATTTTCTTGAGATAACCTTCTACTGCATGATATGGGACACCAGCTAAAGGGATGGGATTGTTACCTTTACTGCGACTGGTAAGAGCCAGGCCGCAGACGCGTGAGCAGATTTCTGCGTCTTCGTAGAAGGTCTCGTAGAAATCGCCCATGCGAAAAAACAATATGGCATCAGGATATTTTTGCTTGAACCGATGAAACTGCTTCATCGCCGGGGTTAGTTTTTCGAGCTGTTGGGCCATAGATGCTCATTGTACTCAAAATTGGATGTCTGACAACTTTATAAGCCTCAGGCTTATTAAATCGTAGTCTCACTTCACGGTCTTACCCTAAATGGGGGGTGAATAAGTGCGAAAATACCTTGACCATTAGCGAGTTTCGGATAAACTCCAGCCCAAATTGCTATCTTTCACAGAAAGCATCAATGGCAAAAACTCAGCCAAATTCCGTTGACATCGAAAAATGGCTTACCTTGATTAGGACTGACGGTGTTGGCCCAACAACTTTCGCAAAGCTGATGAAACATTTCGGCTCAACCGACCGGGCTTTGGCAGCTTCGGTTAGTGAGTTGGCTAAGGTAAACGGAATCGGCTATAAAACCGCTGAATGCATATCTGCGACACGTGGCAAATTTGACGTCAAAAGAGAGCTGGAGTTAGCCGAAAAACTTGGTGTCTGGATAATCCATCTTGAGGATCAGCGCTATCCGCCTGTGCTTAAGCAGATTTACGACCCGCCACCTATTCTCTATATCAAAGGCACCCTGACTAAGCAGGACAATCTGGCAATCTCAATAGTCGGTACGCGGCGGTGCAGTTTGTACGGCCAGGAGCAGGCTTCACGATTCGCACATTTCTTAGGTTCAGCCGGGTTCACCGTTGTCTCAGGAATGGCCCGGGGGATTGACACTGCGGCCCATCAAGGTGTGCTTTCAGCCGGTGGCCGCACAATTGCTGTACAAGGTTGTGGGCTTACAAACATCTTTCCGCCGGAGAATAAAAGACTTTTCGAGCTCATTGCCAAATCCGGTGCCTGCATTAGCGAACTGCCTCTGCAGTATGAACCGTTGTCGGAGAATTTCCCACCACGGAACAGAATAATAGCAGGCCTGTCACTGGGGACAATCGTTATCGAGGCTGGCTTGCGTTCTGGCGCGTTAATTACAGCAAGGGCTGCTCTGGAAAGCGATCGTGAAGTGATGGCGGTACCAGGGAAAATCGATTCGCCGCTGAGCAAGGGAACGCATCAATTGATAAAACAAGGAGCAAGGCTAATCGAATCAACTGAAGATGTAATGGAGGCTCTTGGCTATATCGGTGAACAACTGAAAAGTCATGTACGTACAGCAGTGGACAAAGCGTCTGATAGCGTCGAGAAGTCAATTTTTAATTGTAGTGCTATGAAGCTAAGCTCAGACGAGAAACGTATTTATGACCATCTCAGCAAAGAACCGGTTCACCTGGAACAAATTATCACAAATACAGAGATGGCGCCCGGCAGTGTCAATGCCAGCTTAATCTCTCTAAGGCTGAAGGGCCTAATAAAGCAATCACCTGGAAATCTATTCTCGAAAAAGCTGTAGTCATACCTTAATTAGGATTGTTTTCGAGTATAGCAGCATTATTTAATCTTCAAAATTAAAGGATCATATCCATCAATTGAATCCAAGTTCTCCTCGTAGAAATGGCTGATTTCTGAAAAGTGATAAGTGCAGATTCTTAAATTCATCTGAACAAGACCGAGGAGTAATATCGAAAGCTGAACAAAAACAGCCTAACGATAGTATTACATAGCTGAATTGTGAAGAGGCCACGGGAACATTTTATAAGTGATACTTATTTTGTGTTCTGACTAACTTATGTATACTCGTGGCACTATGCGATATTTACTATGTTATGTCTCTCTGTAACATCTTTTCAGACATAGTCTTATGATTATACTGTGGTATATGTAGGCTCAATGTATCTGACATGTGGTGATTTGTATGATTGACCCCAACGTTTGGAAATGATAGCATATAATGTAAAGATCACATGGCAAAATTGAATAAAATAACCGGAAAGAGACGCACAAGCAGAAAATCATCTAAGCTTGCAACTGTCAGAACCAAAAAGGCCTTCGGGACCTACCGGGAGGCTATGCGCTATCTGTTCGACAGGACGGACTACGAAAAACAAGAGCATGTGCGATACAACGTCACTACTTTCAACTTGGACAGGATGAAAAAGCTGCTGACGCTTCTGGGCAATCCCCACAAGAAGATCCGTACAGTCCATATAGGCGGCACGAAAGGGAAAGGCTCCACTGCGACGATGCTGGCCAGGATGCTCGAATCGAATGGTTACAGAGTGGGATTGTACACGTCTCCACACGTGGTACACTTGCATGAACGGATAGAAGTCGACTCGAAAATGATTACTGAGCCAGAAATGCTGCAGCTAATGAACCGCCTCTACGCCCCAGTTGAGAAATTGTCTAAGAAAGATCCTCCGACATTTTTTGAGCTGATGACGGCTCTTGCATTCATGTACTTTATGGACCGACAGGTTGATATTGGGATTATCGAGACCGGTTTGGGCGGTAGGTTGGACAGCACTAACGTAATTCAGCCCGAGGTTATAGGAATCACGAGTCTAAGCATCGACCATCAGCATCAGCTCGGCGCGACTATCGACAGTATTGCCCGAGAGAAAGCCGGAATTTTCAAGCGTGGCGTGCCAGCAGTTACCGTCGAGCAGGAACCAGCAGCTATGCACGTTCTTAAATCAGAGGCTGTCGCAGCAAAGGCTCCTTTAAGTATAACCGGCAGTGACATTGATTTCTCATATCGTTTCGAAACTTCACGAGAACATGGGCCGCATACGAGAATTTGCCTGACGACACCGACGAGCAAATTTGAACATTTGCGAGTACCTTTGCATGGCAGACATCAAGCAATCAACTGTGGTTTGGCTCTGGCAATGCTGGATAAGCTCAAGGCGAGCGGCTATGAAATAGACAATGGCAAAGCCACTGAGGGACTTCGTACTGTGTCATTGGCTGGGCGGATGGAGATAATTTGCGATGATCCGCGAATCATCATTGATGGGGCTCACAACGCTGCAAGCATTCGGGCCTTGATACACGCAATAGGTCAGAATATTCCCTACGATTCAATGGTAGTGATCTTCGGCTGCAATAGTGATAAAGATATCGATGGGATGCTGCGTGAATTACAGTACGGCGCTGACAAAGTAATCTTCACGCGCAGCAATTCAGCTAAAGCAATCTCTCCTCAGGATTTGGCTGACAAGTACACCGAGATATGCGGTAAAATGTACCAGACAGCCGTAAGCCTCGAGGAGGCATTGCAGATTGCAAGAAGCGCTGTTGGCAGGGAAGACCTGATTTGCATTACCGGCAGCTTCTATCTGATCGGCCAGGCCAAAATGCGTTTCCAGCCGAACCAGGCACTTTCCACTGCCTGATTCCTAACTGAGACTCTCTTGCCAAGTCTAGTTTGCAGCACGCTCTGCAAGATCAGCAAAGTTTATAAAGACATCGTGATTGACGTCCTGCCCGAGCAGCATATTTTGAGTCAGTCAGCCATATTACCCAAAGTTGATAAAGACATACTCGCTTCTGGCGTGCCGCCGTAGGCACCCATATTTACGCGTTCACCGTTCGACGACGGTTCGGCGGTCCAATCCGAATATGAATCGTCAGCATCAACACATGGGCTGGTTACTCCATCTGGAAACCAACTTACGCTGTTAGGGTACAAAGATTAGCTTGAGCCCATGCTGCATCATCTACCCAAAATGTAATTCCACGACACCTTTCTTTGTAATGCAGCAAGCGGATCAAAACGGTCATTCTTCGTCCAGGGCTTCTATGTCCGCCAGATCTCTTTTCCTGCCTAAGGCCCTTTTGTTTGAGACCAGATCCTGCCTGCCTATGAAGTAAACCGGCACGCCACCGTATTTGCCAGCCACTCGGCCCACAACAGCCTTATCCCAGGAAACACCCGTCACAGATGTCATCAAATCTACCCTAACGGGCGGCACCCCCAGTTGAACAACTTGCTCAGCTCTGATGAAATCCTCCGTAGACAAATCCAGCCCACCAAAACCGAACTGCTCAAGTGCTGAGAGAATCCGTCCTGCATTCTCCACGCAAGGCCTGACAAATAAATCGATATCTCCGGTAACACGCGGCGCTCCATGAAAGGCCAACGCATACCCTCCCACAATGAGATACTCAACTTTGTGAGCGTTGAATAACTCGAGCAGTTCTTTGAAGTCCTTCTGTATCTCCATACAGATCCTGCCTAAGAGAATCCACCGCAGCAAGCCTTTCCTCCGGCGGCCTGCTCAACCAATACCTCAGATTCTGCTCGACCTCGGAATAATCCCCCGAACGATGCTTTTGCACACTCTTACGAATCATACTTTATATTATACAAAATTAGCCACATCTCAGAGAAAAGAAAAAATCTCTCCAAATAAACTTTGTCACCCTTCATAAATTACGAAATAAATACCTACGAAAATGTAGCAAACTTAAGTTATGCGCACACCTCCGATACTATCCAAAATGCAGTTCAACTACGTCTTTGTCATGCAGGACATGGGTAAGCTGGACATTTTGGCCATCATAGACGCCGGTGCCCCAAATGCGGGCTGACTGCAATTTCTCAGCTAACTGCCGATGAATAGCAAAAGCCAAGTCAGTCACCGTCGAGTCGGCTGGCAGCGTAAAAGGGTCACCCATATCCGCAGGTTTTCCCGGCGGCTTGGCATAAATCCTGATTATCTCCAAATTTTCAAAAATCACCCTCGGCAACTCCTCCATACCCTCTCCTGTCTCGGTTGACACGCGAGTAAATTTGAACGACCTTTTACATTGTCCTTTCACCCTCTCAAAAGCACCGCCCTTGTCAACATCTGATTTCGTACAGATACAAAACGCCCTTTTGGCTAATATATTACCATGGCTGTCCACTGTTGGTGTATCTTCATCGAGCAAAAGACTTCTTGAGTCCAGAAAATCCAACAGCACATCCATCTGATCAATTACGTCTTCCGAAAGATCAATTACTATTGCGATCGAGTCGCAGTTTCGGTATGTTCCTACCTGCCCCGGCGTAACGAAATCGGCCGTGATCGGCGGCATATCAATAAGCTGGATTTGAACATCCTCGAACCTCATCATACCTGGTACCGGCGCAGCCGTAGCATACGGAAAATCCGCAATATTTACTTTGGCGTTGGTGAACATTCCGACTATCGAGCTTTTACCGCAGTTCGGCAAGCCGAGCAGAGCTACCTGTCCCGCTCCCGTTCGAGGCACATGGAAGATATCTACCTGGCTGCTTCGTTTCTTTTGCGTCGCCGCCTCTTTGAGCTTGCTTAGCTTCCTGCGTAGGTCCGCCTTTAAATGGTCGGTCCCTTTGTGTTTTGGCATCACTGCCAACATCCGCTCGAGCGCAAGGATCTTCTCCTCATTGGTCGTCGCGGTGCGAAACCATCGCTCTGCCTTGAAATATTCTGGCGTCAAATTCGCAGGCATAATCTTTACGCTTAATTAAACCAGATACCCATCTCGCAATCAAATCCGAAAGTCAATAATTAAACGTTCCTTTGCCATCCTTGTCACTAAGCCCTTATATATTTTAGCTCACTATAATAAGCAATCACCGGCGAATCGACTTAATGTCATACCGGAACCGCCCAACAAACAACGTGCGTTATCGTTACAAGAATTGTGGTTTTGAGGTGATAAAAATATCTCTTTGCCAATGGAAATAGCGGTTCTACAGCCAGGAAAGTCTAAAAGAGCAAAAAACTATCCTACAATCCTTTAGACGATTACTGCTTCATCACGCTATAGACCAATTCTTGTTATTGGGTATAATAACACACGCTCCAGTGGTGTATAATTGGAACCTTAAAGACTGCGTTTCCGGTTCAGTGTTCAGGTATTTTCGTATATTATGGAAAGGGATAGACGATGAAACTCAGTATAACATTATTTGCCGTAGCAGTATTGACAGTCACTGCCATCGGCGCAGTAGAAAGTCCTTCAACAGGAAACGGAAACGAATCTAACAAAGAGGCAAAAGAAGCTGAAGAAGAGAAGATATTTGAAGAAGATACTATTAAAACAGATAGCGGCGATCTGAAAATCACCTTCATTGGTCATGGGACCCTGATGTTTGACTATCTGGGTAAGGTCATCCATATTGATCCCTGGACTCGGTTGGCTGACTATACCAAGTTGCCAAAAGCTGATCTCATTCTGCTAACCCATGAGCACAGAGATCACCTTGACACTGAGGCCATCAGTACAATTCGACAAGAGCAAACCAAACTCGTGCTAACCGAAGCATGCGTCCAGAAGGTGACCGGTGGTATTATCATGAAAAACGGTGATGTAAAGACTGTCGATGGACTCAAGATAGAAGCAGTACCAGCCTACAACATTGTGCATAAACGGTCCAATGGGCAGCCTTTTCATCCAAAGGGCATAGGCAATGGCTATGTAGTGACGTTTAGCGATACAAAAGTGTATATAGCAGGGGACACAGAGAATATACCTGAAATGAAAGAGCTTAAGAAGATTGATATTGCATTTCTGCCAATGAATGTACCCTATACAATGACACCTGAGATGGTAGCCGATGCAGCAAAGGCATTTGAACCTAAGATACTATATCCATATCACTATGGGCAAACGGATCCGAACGAACTGGTTGAGCTTTTAAAGGACTCAGAAAATATCGAGGTTCGCATTCGTAAAATGAGATGACAGTGCAGTCACCTTTATTGAGCCAACACTACTGGCGCTAAGACCTTTGACTCAGCGCTCGGTATTTGTAGTCTACATGCTACCTTGACGAATGCCAAAACGACAGGACGTAGTTTGCCAAACCAACGTTCTTGTTTTCGGCTACATAAAAACCGCTGGAATGCGCCGCAAAAAGGCCAGAATTTATACCGAGCTGCATCAGTGTGCAGTGCAAGATATATACACCAACCGCCTGCTCATCATTGCTTCGACAATTCGACAATTATCGTAAAGAGGTCTGTATTATCAATTACGCCAACAAATTCCTCGGCTCCCTGGCCTGTCGCATAAACAGGCACATTTGCTCCGGTATGATCCGTTGAACCCCAGAAAACTGCGGGCATAAATCCTTTTCCACGATTTTTAACGACCGTTAATCCTCCGCATTCGTGGTCCGCAGTCACCAGGATCAAGGTATCGTCTCGATCCTCTGCCCAATTCAGAACCACCTGAAATGCTTTATCGAATTCCAACGTATTAAAAACGCAGTGCTCGATAATGTTATCATGACATGCCCAGTCGATTTTACCGCCCTCCACCATTAGAAAAAAACCGTCTGGGTCATTTTCCAGTAAAGATAGCGCTGCCGCCGTCATCTCTGATAGGTGCGGTACTGCATTATAACCGGGTGGGTCGTTTTTGTTTTCCTCGGGAAACAGAATTCTGTGTGGATTATAATGATCATATTCCCATGGCATCTCATCAGGCGAAAACAATCCCACTATGAACACTTCTTTCGTGGGATTCTGGTCCGCCGACCATACGATATGATGCATCTGTTCTCTTGTTTTGGCCACTATATAATCCGCCTGGTTAGCTTTAATTTCCGTCATCCCTCGACCGTTGGCATAATACGCCCCGAAAAGAACATTAGGCCGGGTCTGATTAAGATAATCATCTGCGATCTCTTCGTAATTGTTCCGATTTCCAGTATGGGCTCCATATCCAGCCGGCGTAGCATGTGTCACGGGTACCGTTGTTACCAGTCCCGTTGCTTTACCCTCTTCTTGTAAGCACTCGAGGATTGTCTTGATAGGCTCGTCGCATTTTTGACTGAGAATCTTGTTATTTACCTTTTGTCCCGTCGCCATTGCTGTGACCGCTGCCGCTGAATCCGTCGCATGACTCTTTTGCAGATACGAATTCGCCGAGTGTGTCGTCATCTCTCCGCGGTAATACTTCTCAAATGATAACCTTCCTTCTCGCCCATACGCATAAAGCGACGCTGCTTCGACCTGCTCGAATCCCATCCCATCGCCGATCATTACAATTACATTTTTGACTCCCGCCCAGGAAGTCTGTCCCAGCAATACGAGTACAATAACCAAAATCAGCAAACATGTTTTCCGCAACATTCTATTCTCCTATGTTAAAAGTCTACTCCAATTTTTTACGAAAACGCTGGCAGAATGCTCCGGCTTTTAGTCGGAGACAAATGCCATAAAAATTAATCTTCTTTTTGAGGAAGCCCCGACCTTTAGTCGGGGAGCTTCACTTCTTCTGTTTAATAACCAACTCTCTTCCATCATATTGAACAGACAGAGCAGCCGGTCCATCAAGGTCAAGGCTGAGAGGTTCGGCTTTATCGATCCAGACAATCTCGAAGGTGCGCTTCTTCAACATGCCGGGAAATTCCCCCTTGCGCTCGCCGATATTCAAGGACCGGATATCCTCGTTGTATTTAAGCGAGATAATGCTATAGGCACCTCTCTCATAATTGTAATTGATATTTTCGTCTTCATATAAGGTGAATTCACCATCTGAACCAGTGTAAACAAATAGACGAATCGGATCGGCAGGCTTTTCGGTTGTGTATTGAATAGCTGGGCCAAACGGAATAATAGAGCCTTCTTTTACGAAAATCGGTATATCTGAATAAGGCGCATCAGCCTCGATGGTTTGGCCACCCTTGAAATACCGGCCGGACCTGAATTCATACCAACTGGTCCCGGCAGGTAGATACACCCTGCGTGCTCGAACCTTATATTCAGTCACCGGATTAATGAGTAATGCCGGGCCGAACATAAACTGATCGCCTATATTTAGCACATTCTTATCATAGCCAAAATCCATCACCAGAGCTCGCATGATTGTACAGTCGTTGTGCGTTACCATGCCGGTTAGTGAATAGATATAAGGCATCAACCGATAGCGCAGCTTGTCATAGATCAACATAGTTTGATAGGCTGGATGGTCATCAGGAGCAATGTTGAACATTTCGCGATATGGAAACTGGCCATGCACTCGGAATAAGGGACAGAACGTACCAAACTGGAACCAACGTGTGTTCAACTCTCGCCATTCTTCAAGGTCGTCATCTTTGACATTACGCTCGAAGCGGGGTTCAACCCCGAAGCCACCGATGTCGGTAGTCCAGTAAGGGATTCCGGACAAACAGAAATTCAAGCCAGCGGGAATCTGCGTCTTCAAATCGTACCATCGGGTAGCAATATCGCCGCTCCACGCCGCAGCAGAATACCGTTGCTGTCCTGCATAGGCCGAACGGGTGAGGATAAAAACTCGCTGATTTGGTTTACTCTTACGCTGTCCCTCATAAATGCCTTTAGCATTCATCAGAGAATATGTATTTAGATACCGTGAAGAAGATCCCATTGCGGTCGGTCCCATGCGCAGCAGATGTTCCATTGGCGATAGATTGGATTGAATATCCGGTTCGGTAGCATCCAGCCACCAAGCGTCAAATCCTTTGCTTAAAAGTTTCTCCTCCATCTGCCTCCAGAATAACTCACGAGCACCTTTACTATACGGATCATAAAATGTCGAGACGTATCCAGGCCCGACCCAATCTCTTTGCTCCTTCTCAACGTTGCGCATATACAGCCAGCCTTTTTTATTGAACTGCTCATAGTGCTCAGTGCCCACATAAAACTTGGGCCAAACCGAGATCATAATATGCGTGTTAAGATTTTCGTGAAGCTCCTTGACCATGCCTTGCGGATCAGGAAAGCGTTCAGGGTCAAAATCATGATCACCCCACTTATCTTCAGGCCAGTAGAACCAGTCCTGAACGATATTATCCAGTGGGATTTGGCGTTCGCGGAATTCTTTGACGACCGAGAGCAACTCTTCCTGCGTCTTATAGCGTTCCCTGCACTGCCACAGTCCCATTGCCCACTTGGGCATCATAGGTGCCTTGCCTGTAATTTGACGATACCCTTGAATGACCTGATCCGGATTGTCCCCGTAAATGAAGTAATAGTCGATTTGATCTGCTACCTCGGAATAAAGTGACAGGGTATTTTTGTTTTCTTCGTTCTCTGGGCTGAGATACTTTAATCCAATATAGCCGTCGTTCGGCACCCACTCGATTTTGATTGAATAGCGTTTCCCTGCTTCCATTTGTAAGCGCATTAAATGTGTCCAGGGCAGCCAGTTCTGTCGCCATGAATCCACAACCAGTTCGCCGTTTAGCCACATTTTTGTATAACTTGAACAGTAAAGTCTGAACTTGTGAACGCCCGGTTCACGACACTGGATTTCACCGCTCCATCGCACGCTCTTCACATTTCGGCTAAAACCTTCAGGATACGTATTCGGGCTGTCCATATACTCATGTTCAATCGTTGATTCGGTACGCGACGTAAAAAGCGACTGGAAACCAGAATCTCTGAAGTACTCGGCGGTTAATCCACCTTCTTTGCCTTCTTTGTCGTACAACATCAATGATGATAGCGATTGATAGTCTCTGATGTCACCGAACTTCGTGCGTGAATTATTATCCCACAGGATCCCATAGTTCCTGCTGGAAACTAAAAATGGAACTGCGATGATAATATTATGCTGCCAAAGGTCCACATCGTGGCCTTTATAGTTCATTATGCCATTTTGGTGCTGACCCAGTCCGTAAAAAGCTTCGTCCTCGGGCGAATTGAAAATCTGTTGAACATGATAAGCTTTCTCACCCATGACTTCCGCAACTGAGATAATCTTGCCACCTCCTGGTTTTTCCTGAATGATTAGCTGGCCATTCTTATCATAGAAAGCGATTTCTCCAGTTTGCGTTGAAACTCTGGCCGTTATCTTCGCGGTGGAAATCTCAATAGTATTGTTCTTTTCTTTCACAGTATATGGAACAGTTTGCCAATTATTTTTTGGAACGATCAGGCTTGCCCTGGAGGAAAGATTATCACCTGGTGTCGCAATAACACGAAAGATATTGTCCATGCACACTTGAACTTTCATTGTATTGGTATCCGTTAGCTTTTCCTTTCTAAGTTCAATCACAATACCATCGGCTTGTTTTTCAAAGGCATAATTAAAATGACTATTTAGTAGAATAGCTGCCAATATAAGCATTATTCGATATTTTCCCACAGACATACTGTTCTCCTTTCGCCCAGCCTATCCTCTCGTTCACTGTTGTAAGCTCTTTACCAAATCATATCGATCCGTGTAGTTCAATCCGTTGTTGATGGACATTGCGCAACATAGCATATGTACCTGCAATAGATACATGCTTTTTCACAAATTTTCAATACTCTTCTTCTTAGAATCATCTGAAGTTCTAAAAGGGAGATATAAAAGATAAGGCCAAGAGAGGACGGAAATTTAATTGTGTCTACTAAGGGAACGAGCCAGGAATCTGTCTCTGCGAGCACTTCCCAAATAGAAATCTTGCCTTGATGCGGGTGTTAGATTTTGGACATTTAGTTTTTCGGGACTCACACCTAAAATTTTTGCATGTCCATTTGGTGGTGGTACTTACACGAGATTCTTCGGCCTAACATAAATTGACAAAAATGAGCAAAATGAGCAGAAACGGACAAGAGACCACCAGAAATTCGCAAAAACTTACCAATTATTGTGTATTGTTTACATGCAGATTTTAGCCATCAACAAAAGCGCTTGACTTGGTCGGTTTTCTACTTGACAGTCAACATCGTTTGTGCTTGGAGCGCCGTATTTTCGGTGAGTGAAACTCGGCTTGTTCAGATCATACGCCGGTAAATCAAAACCCGCACATTCTGAAAGATTTTATTGAAGGCAGGACAAATAGGCAGGTATAATACCGCGTAACGGTTGGGAAACATCTGCGGACGGGACATCATCGATACTCTTTGGATTAAGGGAGTCGGCTTATCGGAATAATGTTTTGTGGTACGTGAATCGTGATTTTGATTCGTCGAGCCAATAGTCAATTGCCTGCACCTGTGATTGACACAGGCACAGGTGAAAATATAAGATAATCAATTGCTGGACGGAGCTAATGCTGAATGTGAAAGGTGAATTAGGAGCATGGGGAAATAAGATGTTTATGTTATTATACTCATAGTCTTTTTGATTAATCATAAGGACTACGAACATTGTAGAACTATATAATAAAAACAGGATTGTTGAATGGAATTATTCGCGTAGTTTGGGCAGTCCCTTTTTTTCTGGTTATGCGGATTGTTGAACCGAATTAAACACTGAAAGCGGCGCTGGTGAGGTTTTCGTTATGCGGAAACCATATAAACAGTAGTTAAAGAAAAATCGAGAGTGTAGCGCAGCGACAATTAGATTATATCAGATATGCCTTTGGGAGGTGTAAGTATGGCTAAGAGCGAAGGCAACACTAAGAAAAAGTGCTTTGTTATTGCACCAATTGGTGAGGAAGGTACTGAAATAAGAGCACGCTCTGATAAAGTCTTAGAGCATATAATAAAACCACCGGTTGAAGGATGTGGGTATGAGTGTACGCGCGCTGATGAAATATCTGAACCTGGAATCATTACGTCACAAATTATCCAACATCTAGTTGACGATCATCTCGTAATTGCCGACCTTACAGGAAGAAATCCAAATGTGTATTACGAGCTTGCTGTTCGACATGTCGTCAAGAAACCCATTGTTCAGATCATCCAAGCTGAAGAAACTATTCCCTTTGATGTAGCTGGCACGAGAACTATTCACGTGGATTATCGTGACTTAGATAGTGTGTCAAATTGCAAACAAGAGTTAGCAAAACAAATTCGTTCGGTAGAAAAGGATCCGACTAGGGTTGACACTCCAGTATCTGTTGCAATTGATCTAGAGTCTCTTCGTAAAAGCGAAAATCCGTTAGAAAAAAGCAGCGCCGAGATTATCTCAATGCTTCAAGACATTCGTTCAATGGTCAGCGACATTGAGAACGTTCCCCGGCGCTTTAGAATAGATCCTCGTTTGTTTGAGGAACTGTTTATGCATTTTGGTCGTTTAGCTTCAGTTCTAGATTTGCCACCCGATGAAGAACCCACACGGAAGCACTTTGACGAGGCTCAACATGCTCTCTATCGCTCTATACGAACGCTTGAAATGTTCGCGATGGAATCTGGACTCTCTCCCAATATAGTTGAGAATTTAACTCATCGTATAAAACGTTGGGCGAGAGGCTGACCTGGTAATATTACCAAAAACGGCCGTGCATCCTTTTAGTCTTTTACTGTTTTCTATCCTCGGAAATAATAAGCACAGATATCGTTAATCGTTGGGGACAGTTGCGTAGGATGGGCTTTAGCCCATGCGGATTATGAGAGAATCATGAAAA
>CAYSPM010000026.1:17152-23285 GCA_964432925.1 uncultured Pirellulales bacterium
GTCTTTGCAAAAGAAATCAAACGCTTGGAGTCTATTTTTGTAGTGCCGGTTTTTCTCTGAAGCTCTTTAATATATTGGATCACTAAATGCGTTAATACCGCGCCCGGCCTGGGATAAGCGGCTACGATATAATGAGGTCCCGGGGCTGATTCTCCCTCTTCCTGTTCTAATTCGGCCCTTAGGTTATCCGGTGATATTAATGAATTTGCATGCCGGAAGATAACCTTATCCATTTTCTTATATACTTCTTTGCTCTCCTTGACCAGGCCATAATAATCAAGAAGCTGGGCAAAAACATAATTGGATGTTGTATAGACGTCTTGTCCCTGTTCCGATTCTACCGGACCTCCATCCTCTGTTCGGCACATAGCCCAGCCCATAAGGGTTCGGTTATTGTCGTAAATTGTCTTGAGGATTTTTTTGGCTTTTGTCTCGGGGATAAAAGGCTCTTCTCCCATTGCGATCAGTGCCCACAAGGCATCCAGTTGATTGGTCCAGACATCTGTGTTTGTCTTTGACGTAACGGGGTCAAAGCAGGTGACATAATATTGCAATCTTTTGCCGCTTCTGTTTTTCGCATCTCGCCACAATTTCTCAAAGCTCTCAGAGGCCTTTTTGAAACAGCCCTGATAATATTTTTGAGCAGCGGTATCTTTCATTAGCTCGGCCATTTTCATCATTGCCTGGCAGCCGGCCATAAAAGTAGTTGCATCGTATGCATCTACGCCGAACAGGGTTAAATTATCAAAGGTATTTTTGACTTCACCAGGATTGCCCTCGGGAATGCCGTCTCCATCTATATCAAGCTTTTGTAGATATTCAAATCCGAATTTAAGCGTCTTCCAATTCTTCTTTAAGAAATCCGTATCGCCTGTGAATTTAACGTTACGCAGTACTCTTGTGGCCAGCTTGGGGAAAAGATCGACCCAATAGTTGTCATTGTACCAGGCGTAATCACTGACATTACGCAAGGGATGGCCCTTCGGCATAGCACCTACATCATGCGACACAGCACCTTTAACCTTAATAGCATCTCTTATCTGGGTCAGCGATACGCCTTCGTATTCTTCCGGATGTTCTTCAAAATGCTTTCTTGCTTCAACAAAAGAGGCGTGGTAATGATAATAACGCTCATTAGTATTCTGCCTCTCAATTGAGTTAACAAAACTCTGACAGAGTTCTTTTTCTATATCCGGGAAAAGTATAAGCAGCACCATGGAATACCAATCTACATCTGAAGGATCGATATAGGCATAATCAAAACATTCAAGGAATCTGGCGAAATTATTGCCATTCTTATCTTCAATCCAGACTGCGGCATTCGATAGCGGAAAACTAAATTCGTTTAGAATCAATCGGGTCAGTCTCAATGCACCATCTTTATCATTCTTATAGGATGGGCTTTGATGTATCTGATCGAATATCCTGCTCTGGATAGTTATTGTTCGATTGAGCCATTTCGGGTAATTGGCCAGGGCAATTTTTACCATATCTATGGCTCTGGTTTTTGTATTCTTAAAACTTTTGACGTATTTGCGTTCAAATTTTTTGCCGTCGATATATCGCTGTTGTGGGAAGTCCAAAGCGATGGCAACCGGTATTTTTATTGTTGCTTTCGGCTTTAATGTAAAAGTAAGACTGATGGCTGCTCCATAATCTTGATTAGGTATAGGTGCTCTCTTTTCGTAAAAGCTGCCATCATCGTTCAGCAATAAATCCTGTTTAAGCCTGTTCAGGCAAAAAGAGGGGTGAGTATCAATTTTTACGCCTTTGGTTTCGGCTCGACTGAGCTCGCCGAAGTCCGGTACAGCTATGACCATCCTGTCCTGGCATTCTTTGCTGCCCATAACCACTGCCCTTAAGCCGGCAGAGCTAAATTCTTCATGCAGATGGCCCTTCACCGGCGCTGAGCATATATAAACAGTATCCTGATCCGTAGGCTTTAATTCCTTTTCCTGAAGATTTACCAAAGATGGTCTGGGTATGACCAAAGTAATTTGAAGGGATTTATTAGTAGTATTGGCTACTTCGAATTCCTCTACTGCAATAGGCATCAGGGCCTGGTTATTTCCAGAAAGAAAAGGAGAAATTAGTCTTCTTGTCACTGTGACTTTACCCAGCTTGTAGGCCATCTCCGCTAAAGGTGTAGCTATAGAAATTGAGGTTTGCTTTTCGGAAACCGGCGGATGATAATAATTTTTTAGAGCAGGGACATCATCGGGTCCTTCTACATCCTTGGGATTCCTTGTAGTTAGCATAAAGAATTTGTCATTTACACGGATAAATGGCGCAGAGGCGAATTGAATTGCGTTTTGATTTAATAAGATCAGTCTGCCGGCGTTATTAAGTCTATTGTATAAACCTTCGGGAGATATACCTATCGAGCAGGTCGGAGCACCGGCAAGGGCAATGGTATGAGGGAATTGAAGGGTTTTTGACATTCCCTGAAAATGAACCATCATTTTATTATCTTTATAAATCCTGGATATTTGTGCTCCTGAAATTGTAAAAACATCGCTTATTTTCAAACTACTTTCCTTTGGCATATAATTCTCCTCTGTTTTGGTTCACGCTTTTCGTTTCCGCCAAACGGATGGCGGACAAGTTTCTGTCCGCTACCCGCTGTCCGCTGTTCTTTACGCGGTAAAACCGCGGAATAATATCAAATAGTATCCTACTTTTCAAGCTTTTTTGACACTGATTTGCCTGCCGCTGAGTGTCTTAGCCAGGTAGTATTTCTTATAATCTCTACTATCACCTGCCCAATGTTTTCGGCCTGGGCGGACTTGACAGATAAAGGCTGTTGTCAGGTTAAATGTTAACTACTTCACCTTAGGATCTATGCTTTTGCGATTGCAGGCGCAAACACAGTGGCCCCGACAAATACATGATTTATTTGCTCTGATCCCTTTAGTCAAAGATGCTCTTTTCCCTCTAACACTAACCTTATTCATAATACCAACTCCTTCCTTTTAAAAGGATTTAATTCTTAATGTGAGATATAATTGAGTATAATAAACTTCTTGTGTATTGGCAAAAGTTTGGATTGGGAGAATCAAATTTTATTCTGTTATAATGGCATCCTCCTCCACAAGTACCTAGAAAAGGGCAGTCTCGGCATTGAGATATGTTAATCGGTGTAGTATTAGTGAACTTTTTCCAAAGAAGGTGCTGTGAAATATTTTCCCAATCATCTGTCTTGATAAAGAACTGCGTGTCATAAAGAAATCCCTGACAGGGACCGATTAGGCCTGCCGGGTTTACAACAATCTGAGCACCGTAACCTGCGTCACACTCACTAATACTATATGTACCTTCTGTTAATCCCGTGATATAGCGAAGAGTGCGACCTTCCATTACTTCGCTACCAAGCATTACGAAATAAGCATTTGCAATATTCTCAGCTGTACGATGCCAAAATCGTTTTTGGTCTTTATGGGACTGATATGGCTGTTTAAGTTTGAGATTGAAATTGATTTTTCTCACATTTAAACATGTTAAAAAGAACTTGCAGATATCAACTATTTGATCTGAGTTATCTTCTGTAATCGTACAAAGCAGAGAATAATCCAGTCCAGCGTCTTGAGAATCTTTTAACAATCTAACGGCTCTTTGGTAAACATTAAGGCTGCTATTCTTAGATAACCTAATCTTATTATTGACCTTTTCTGGACCATCTAAAGAGATTCCTATACCTATCTTATACTTTTTAAGAAAATCAACTAAATCTGACCTATAAATCGTGGCATTAGTAGTTATTTGAATGTCTACTTGCCAATTGCCCAAATTTTCTCTTATATATTTAATGATTTTTCTTATCCTATTTTCAAAAAGTAATGGCTCACCGCCGTAAAAAAATATCTTTGCGTCTTCATCGCAGATTGCTAAAAACTTATCGACAGACCGTTTCATAATTTCCAATGACATATTTTGGTGAAGTCCGTAACGTTTTAAATCTTCGTAGCAATACTTACAACAAAGATTGCATTCATCTGTCACAATTAGAAATAAAGTAACTAATGGTTTCGGCTGACTGATTTTTTTTCTTACACGTTTAATTAGGTCTTGATCTTGGCTTTCACGAGTGATAATGATTCCGTTTTTTCTTAGTAATTCCTGTTCGCTAAGAGAAAGAAGACATTTTTCTATTCGCTTCTGATAATCCAAGCGACAAACTATAGTATTGGAATTCAAGGAATGAAAAATGACAGCTCTTTCGGGATAAACTATTAACCATCCGAACTCTGACCAAGAATATAGACCAGCAAATCTGTTGTTTAATTTGAATATTTGTTGTCCAATTTTTACCATATGTAATTCTCGGAAAAACTTGATACCACTTGGTGAACTGTATTAACTTTTCACTTCCTCACTCAATTCTATCCATACCGAGTTATTTCTCAATGGCAAAATGATCCATGCGGGCCAGGGTTAAAAGGAAATCGGAATCTTGACAATTAAGCGCGTTTTAACCTTTTGCCTGCCCTGCGTAGTTCTTAGGCAAAGCGGGGTGATGATCATTTCGTGGCAAAAAAACAAGATAGTGTTAATCCTCCTTCGATAAATCTTCCGACTTCGCTTAAGTTTCCTCTTTCACTAACGCTAAGGAGGACAGGACGCCGGACAAGTCGGAGGACAAGTCGGTGTCAAAAAAACCCTGCCACCTTGCTCCGCCGACCTCGCTTCGCTATAGCTACGCGAAGGCGAGAGCGGCTATGCAAAGGCAAGTAAATGGCAGGGCTATTGATAACTGCATAAATAATGATAAAACACAAGAAGCATAGAACAACAATGTCATTCCCGCGAAGGCGGGAATCCAGTTATTTTAATAGCGTTTTCTGGACTCCTGCTTGCGCAGGAGTGACAAATCGGAACAATTTCCATTAATATTAGTTTTACAGGTATCAATAAACAAAAATATTTCTGTGCCCTGCGCCATAGGCGGACAAGTCCGTGCTACCTGTCCTGAGCAAGTTGTCGAAGGAATCCGCGTTAATCCGCCTGCCCTTCGTAGTTGAACAACGAAGCGGGGTGGTTAACAATATGATAAATTCAAAGTATGTTTCTTCGGCGCTTTTAGTTTTTTAACGGGAGCAGCTCGCTGAGAACCAAGTTTTATGGGCAATTTAGTTGAACGTGAAGGCTTAATCTTTCCAAAAAGCAGATCGGTTGAAACTCTTATAGAATCAGGCGTGCCGCTGAAATTACAGACCACGGCATCAGCCTCCTTCGTTGTGCCTTCTATATAGGGATAGTTGGTCACAACAACAATTTTATGCTTCGCCGCTTTGAGCTTCTTGATAAGTAATTGATTGTTCCCTGATTTGACTATTCGGGCGTAATAGTTGGTCATAACCACAAGGTCCGCTTGCTTGGCAAGCTGGAGACACTCGGCAATCTCATCTTCGCTTGCTGCGAAGTCAGTGTCGGTCAGAATCAGATTTGTTGAATGATTTACCATTGCCTCACAGAACATATGCGTGTGCATATAAGGGTCTTTTCCGCAAAATTCATAAGGAATGCGCTGCTCAATAACCAGCATTTTCCGCTTCGGATTTAACGGCAGTATCTTTTTATTGTCGCGCATTAGAATCAGGGCCTTTTTAGCAACATCCCAGGAGAAATCGGTAACTTGTTTGCTCATCGCATAGCTTTGCGCATATTTGGGGTCCATCTTCCCCGCTTTTGTAAACAAGCCCTGGTCGTACTTCATTCTTAAAAGACGCGTAACAGCCTCATCGACCCTGTCTTCAGAAAGCTCGCCTTTTTCGACGGCCTGTTTAATTCCAAAAAAGCACTGCGACCTCGATTCATCATCAGCTTTCAAGAGTATCGTATCGCAGCCTGCCTTTATCGCTAATGCACAGGCCCTCGGAAGAGGCCATTTTTTCAAGATAGCAGCCATACCGATAGCGTCGGAAACAATAACACCCTCGAATCCTAATTCGTTTCTTAAAAGCCCGGTAAGGATTCTTTCTGATAAAGTCGTAGGGAATTTATCATCATATGCGGGATAAACGGAATGCCCCGTCATAATAGCTTTTACTCCTGCATCTATTGCTGCCTTGAAAGGATATAATTCAACCTCCTTCATTCTCTTTTTATCAGCTCTTATTATATCCAGCACGTCATG
>CAYSPM010000027.1:0-22563 GCA_964432925.1 uncultured Pirellulales bacterium
ATCAATAATCAATGATCAATAATCAATAATCAATAATCAATTGCAACGCGGGCGTAGCTCAATGGTAGAGCATCGGCCTTCCAAGCCGACTATGTGGGTTCGATCCCCATCGCCCGCTTTTTTGCTGTGCACTTCTCGAATTCTATAGCAAGGTATTTTAGTGGGCTATCCTGATGAGTCACGAAGACTTTGTCTGCGGATTTCTAACAACTTGAAGTCCATACGGTCGAAGTGGTAGGGGAGGTTGGAATTTCTCTATTAGCGGTACGAGGCACACATCTACACTTACGGCACACAAACCAGCCAGAGAATTCACACCGGAACTGTGAGATTTTTGGTAACAATTGAGAAAATTATATAGTCCGAAAAATCCACGTGCCGTTGTAAAGGCTTCTGTGCATAAGAATTATGCTGACTGTATAACAGTTCGAAAAAAGAATCCGAAAAAAATTCTTGGAAAATGGGGTTTGTATGTTGACCTAGTGGTAGAAAGTGGTAAACTATCCCTGTTAATAGCAAGTGAGTGGGACGAAAGACATGCTTTTATTAACAGGGGAATTCCAGCACGTAATCGATGGCAAGGGCAGAGTCCTCGTTTCCAATAAGCTTAGAAGCCAGATTGATGTCGATGAGCACGGCAGCAATTTCTATCTCGTCCTCGGCGCCAATGGCATCCTCTGTCTTTACCCTGAAAGATACTTCGAGCAGATCATTCTCGCAGGTGCACCTGAGAGGGCTCCATCCGACGAGGCCGTAGTGTTTGAGCGAATGAGCTCTGCCCTGGCCAACAAGGTCGAGCTTGATGCACAGGGTCGGCTGCTGCTAACCGAGAGGTTACGAAAGCGAGCAGGGCTAAAGGATCACGTTACCCTCGTAGGAGTCAGAGACCACATCGAGCTGTGGAATGACGAGGACTGGCAGCAGTACGTTACAGATAACATGCCTCAGTACCAGAAACAGATGTCGGAGGCGCGCAAACGCGTCTTACGTGAACAAAATAATCAGCTTAAGTATTCGCTGGAGACGGAATGATTGGACAAAGTTCGGATCACTACAGGATTGTGCGTGGGGCTTTGGCTGGTGAAAGGCCGGTTGACGAAGAGACCTTCAACTCGCTGGCTGTTCTAAATGAGCGGCTTGACCAGCTCAAGAGGGCCGACAAAGTTTTTTCAGGTGTTGTGTTCTCGCCTCACGTTGAAAAGCTTAGAGGCCGTAAAAGCCCAATGACCGTGGGTTGAGAAGCTGAATTTATCGTGGCGGGGCCTGGTTTCGCTTAGCAATAAACTATGGCGGCCATGGCCTGTTAACGTAAGGTGAATGGCTTGACAGCAGAGCATATCCCGGTCCTTACGGAGACTTTAGCCGAGCAGATAACTTTACCCCCGGATGGGATAATGGTCGATGCGACCATAGGACAGGGAGGTCATAGTTATCTGTTCGGCAAATCTTTAGGCCCTAAAGGCCTTATCATCGGCTTGGATATCGATGACAAGGCTATCGAAAGTGCCCGAAAGAAGCTGAAGGACCTCACATGCAAGGTAGTATTGGTCAGATCGAATTTCTCGGAAATCAACCAGCGGGTGAGCGAGCAGGGCATAGACAGGGTTGATTTTGTGCTGGCAGATTTGGGTGTATCTTCGGCGCAGCTTGCCGACGACCGTATAGGACTGAGTTTTCAGAAGGATATGCCCCTTGATATGAGAATTGACAAAAGATTGAAGACTACCGCTGCCGATATAGTTAATAAAGAGGACGAAAAAACTTTAGCCGATTTGATTTACGGATTCGGCCAGGATAGGGCTTCTCGCCGCATAGCTCGGTTCATAGTGCAAAAGCGGGCGGAAGAGCCAATTTCTACTACTGGCCAGTTGGCAGATGTAGTGTGCAGGGCACTTAGAAGGCCGGGCCAAAAACGAAGATGGCGGCTTCACCCGGCAACCAGGACCTTTCAGGCACTAAGGATAGCCGTTAATAATGAGCTGGAGAACCTAAAAGAGTTCCTCACTGTTGTGCCCCAGCTCCTTAAGAAAAATGCGAGGATTGCTGTGATAAGCTTCCACAGCCTTGAAGATGGATTGGTTAAGCGTGACTTTCGACAAAATGAAAAGAAAGGAATCTATAGCGTTGTCGCACAAAAGCCAATTGTGCCTACACGCGACGAAATCACAGTAAATCCACGTGCAAGAAGTGCAAAATTACGGATCGCGCTGAGAAATTAGCACTGAATATGAGAAAGTGGAAATGGAGTTTCGCCATGACATCTGACGCCAAACTCGGACTACTACTGGGCCTTATCTTCATATTTTTAATTGCACTGATAATTAATGGAATACCACGTTTTCGGGCTGTTGCAAACGATAACGAGTTGGCGGAAGAGACGTTGAATTTTGACAAAGATTCTCTTGGTCTGGCATCTGGAGCTCGAAAGGCACAAGAAACCCTCGACTGGGCGGAGTACCTTCAGAGGCAAGCTGATACTACTCAACCGGAGACTGACTCTAAGTCGGTTGGCGAGACTATTCGCTCTACCATTCCATTGCCTGGAAGTTCACCTATGGCAAACCAGTCGGACGAACTACACCAGACCGAGTTGAAAGTAACTCCTGTTGCATCTCCGACAACTGCTTCCAGAGCCGGTAGGTCTGACGAAACCGCATCGACTAATACTCCACAACCCATAGAATATGTAGTTTGTGACGGTGACAATCTTGCTAACATAGCCAAGAAGTTCTATGGTCCTGAGCAGGGAAACAAGAGGAGAAATGTGATGAGAATATTTGCGGCCAACCGTAGCCGATTAAGATCGCCCGATGAGGTTCACGTCGGACAGAAGTTGGTCATACCACCTTTGACCGCGTCTACTGCCAACGACGGCGACTCACAAGGAGTCTTTTCAGAGGGGCTTTTTGAAAAAGTCGAGTCAATCGGCAGGAAACATCTCTCAGCTCTCGGTCACGCAGAAGGCAAGGGCCGATGGTACATTGTTAAAGAAGGCGACAGTCTGTGGAAGATCGCCGCCGAACAGCTTGGAAGTGGCGCACGCTATCAAGAGATAGCTAAGATTAATGGAGGTATTCTAAACGATGAGGATGATATTGCCGTTGGTACCCGTTTGAAAATGCCACCTCGATAGGACAAGCCAGCGAGCCTGTGTGGGCATTGTGTTCTGCTTTTGTGGAGACTTGTTAAGCTATGGGATTGCGGCTTCGTTTTTTTTTCGCTGTTTTTTGTTTTACTACTCTTCTTGTTCTAACTGTCTATCTGCGTAGCGCGAATAATCGTAGCTATTACAGGCTCATAACGTTAAAAGCCGAGCACAATCGATTGAAGCAGCAGCTCTGGCAAAAACAGTTACAGCTTGAGAGTTTGACTAATCCTGCTGCAATTTCGCAGCATCTTTAGCATTGACCATGTCCACATTTCGATATTTTGAATCGGCTTTGGCTTTGAAGTAGTAGACATTTTGTAAGACGTAGGCTCTGTTGAAAACCTAAAAGTTGTCATTCCGAGCGAGCTCCCCTTCTTGCTTTCGCAAGAAAGCAGGGGAGCGAGTCGAGGAATCCCTCGGCTTGGCTCGGGACAGGTCTGTTTTTAATAGATTTCTCCACTCCGCGTCCCTAAGAGACGCTTCGGTCGAAATGACAACCGGCCTTTTCAACAGAGCCTAAGACGTATCAAAAGCAGTGGAAAGATCTCTGGTTCCATGAATAGGCAATGTCGCACAGCTATTTTCTTTCTTCTGATCATGATTGGAGTGTTTCTTTTTCTTTCAGGTTGGTGTTTTTACCTACAATACTTCAGAGCCGAGCAATACACCCAGGCGTGTATTGCGCAGCAGCGGGCTTATAGCGATCGTAAGCCTCAACGTGGCGTGATTCTTGATTGCAGGGGCAGAGTGCTTGCCGCGAGCAACGTAATCCGTACAGCCTTTGCCGAACCGAGGATTATTAAAGACCCAAAGGATACCTCAACTTGCCTTGCCTCTATAGTGGATATGGGTGCGCATGATATTTGCAGGCTGATCACAGAAAGCAGCAATCCGGGCTTTGTGAAGGTCAAAACGGACCTTTCATCTGAGCAATGCGCCGCAGCCAGCAGGATTCATGGTATTGGCATACAGTATGACTGGCTGCGTCACTATCCTATGGGCCGTTTGGCTGCACATGTTCTTGGTTTCACCAGCGCTGATGGTCGCGGCCTGGCCGGCGTTGAATTTCAATATGACAAGAATTTGCAGGGATCATCGGGTGAGAGTGTGTACTTCGCCGATGTGCGTCGCCGACCTATTTGCCCCTATCGGCCCTTTCAAACAGAAAGTGAGCAATTGCATGGCAGTGTCGTTCCAGTCGACGGCCTTAGTCTTATTCTTAGCCTTGACGCAGTCATTCAGCAGTTTGCGTGGACTGAGCTTCTCAAGCAATACGAAAGTTATGGGGCTGAGTCGGCCTTGGCAATTGTGGCTGAACCGAGGACCGGAGCGCTGCTCGCTATGGTTTCGCTGCCCGATTTTGATCCAGCCGATGCCCGCTTTACTGATCCGAACCTTTTCTGCAATCACGCTATAACCGATCAGTTTGAGCCTGGTAGCATAATAAAGCCGATTGTTGCCGCAATTGCACTCGATGCCGCTGCTGTAAATAGAGATGAGAAAATATTCTGCGAACATGGGAACTACTATGGCAAAGGCTTTGGCCGAATAGGTGAATATCGCAGAGGTTTTGGCAATCTGACAGTGCGCGAGATTCTGGTCGAATCAAGCAATATAGGTATGGCTAAGATTGGGCAAAGGCTTGGCAAAGAGAAGCTGTATGATGGCCTGAAGTTTTTTGGATTTGGCAAAAAAGTTGGTATTGAGCTTCCGGGCGAGGCTGAAGGCCTGTTACGGCATCCTGGTCAATGGACTGGATATAGCGTGACACGGATTCCTTTCGGGCAGGAGATTTCTGTCACAGCGATTCAGTTAGTCCGAGCTTTTTGTATCCTTGCCAACCAGGGCCGCTTAGTTCGACCACATCTTGTAAGGGCCACAGTGGATAATCATGGCTTGATTATCGATGCTAAACCTGCACTACCGACAATCGGTTACATTGTAAAACCCGAGATCGCCAAATGGATTGTCACAGAAGCTATGACAGGTGTTGTTAACGAGGGTACGGGCAAGAAGGCTAAGCTGGGAAAATGGCAGGTATTTGGCAAAACCGGTACCGCTCAGTTGGCTGCAAGCAAAGGGGGAGGTTACCAAGAAGGTGCGTATATCGCTTCTTTTATAGCCGGTGCTCCAGTTGAAGATCCTCGTGTAATTGTTTTGGTTTCGGTCCGAAAGCCCAATGTCAGTCTTGGCAAAGGTTACACAGGAGGAACCGTAGCTGCTCCTGTAGCTGCGGCGATACTCAAAAAGACCCTGAACTACCTCCAGATCCCTCAAAGAAACAAAATACCCTCGCACCTTACTGCGAAATATACACGAAAACAATAATTGCTGTCATATTATTCACTGCCAGCTAAAGTTGGGCATATTAGCTCAACAATACAAAGTACCATCGCATTAATGCATCGTAACTAACTACCACCGCACGTACCCAATTTGTTCGTAGGTACTGTCTTGTCACTATGGTTTCCACCTAAGCCTGTATAGTTCACTTGCCTTAACAAACTCGACATGGCCGTCAACAAATAGTACGTTGCAGCCCTCGCTCTGGTGGTTATCCGTAGTCAGAATTTCAGGCCCACCGACTTGGTTCCAACCCGGCTCGGTCTCAAATAGCAGCACCATGTCGGGTGGCGCATTCACACCAAGCTTTGCCACGTTTTCGTTCATTGCGTAATTGCACGGACCTTGCGGTGCGCCCTTACAACAAAACAATTGTGGAACTACTTCAGCGTGCTCAATTAGCAAATCACACCATTCGGATGGAGTCGGGAACATGTCATCATAATCATTGGCATAGATGATCATCGCCTTACCAAGGCTTGATAGGTTCGTGCCGCACGTCATTCGAAAGGCAAGTTGTCTGGTTCTGGCAAGTGCCGGCATCAGAATGCCCATCAGTAACGCGATCAGAGGCACAGAAACGGCTGGGATGCAGATGCCTGCGATGGCAAGGCCCTGACCTTTCAATTGGCCGGCACTTTTATTAATCTTACATAGACTCACGATGCCGAGAACTATCGCAGGTATCGCCGTGATAAGGCAGGTAAACGGACTAAGAATGGCCAATACTAACGAGGCAATAGCCATCCCACTTGTTTTGGCAGCCGGCAGGGCAGGGGGCGCTGAAGCGGTACTCAGAGCAGAGCTGCACGAGCTACAGACCTGAGCATCATCCGGATTTTCTGTTCCGCATTTTGGACAGTACATTTTCGATTCTCCTTATTATTTAACACTTACTAAATGCTGAATCTCGACAGTATATCTCCACTAAATCGTAGTCATCATTAAATAAATGTCAAAGTGATTTTTTCCTTTCTTTTTCAGCCAAAGTTGCTGCATCGCTTGAGCCGTGCTGGCTTGCGTCACAACTCTCACTTATTTTCCAATTAGCTCATTCTGTGTTTTTTGAGAATCTGCCTGCAGGGCCTCCTGCCGTAAATAGAATCGAAAGACGAGTTACTATGGCACCAAGTAGAAAATAGCCGCAAAACACTTGAAGCATTAACAACACTTGCCCACAGGGGCTTTGCGGATTGGCTGCAATATCACCAAAACCTAATGTCGTCATAGTAACAACGGAAAAATATAAGGCATGTAGAAAGTTGACAAGGCCGCCGACCTGGCCATTGACCATTACACAATCCGGCTTGGCCCAGTACGCAACGGCAAAAAAAATTGCCAGAGCAAGAAAAACTAACAGTATCCGGATGGTACTTCGCCCATAATCACTCAGGCACCAGAATAAACGAACCGGGCAGGTCAACAATTGGCGCATCATAGGCCACGATTCACCCTTATACCAATCTTCCCAGTTCAATCTCCTCTTATTGTATTCTAAAAGGTATCTTGTCCCTTCATCTATCCGGCAGCTATTTAGACCGACACCGCGAAAATCCGTCTCGCGGTCAACACTACATTTCCAAAACAATGTTGAGCCATCAACACTACCTGCACTAAAATCCGCTCCTTCTAGGTGGACATCTTTAAACCTCGTTCCTTCTAGATAGGCTTGATGGAGATACGCTCCTTCCAGATGAGCCCAATTGAGGTGAGCTCCTTTTAGATTCGCACTAAAGAGCCTCGCTCTTTTCAGAAAAGCCCAATCGAGGTGCGCTCCTTCCAAATGAGCTTTATTGAGGCATGCTTCTTCCAAATGGGCACGAAGGTCCGCTCCTTCCAGATGGGCACCATCGAGTTTCGCTCCTTTCAGATGGGCACCTTCCAGGTTCGCTCCTTCCAGATGCGCATTTATGAAATTTACTCTTTGCAGATGGGCGCAATAGAGATTCGCTCCTTCAAGATTGGCACCACCGAGTTGCGCTCCTTCCAGATGGGCAAGAAAGAGTTTCGCTTTTTCCAGATGGGCACTAAAGAGGTCCGCTCCTTCCAGATGGGCAAAGCTTAGGTCGGCTTTTTTCAGATGGGCGTGCCTCAGATTCACTCCTTGCAGCCAAATTTCTTCCTTGGGATTTTCTTCACGCCAGTTGTTCCAGTCGGTCATATCCTTTTTTTCGGAGCATTTTTTTAGCAGCTCCAGTTGCTTCGGGTCGCATCTGGGTTCTTTGTCCGGCTGCTCTTTTTTATTTTCTGAGTCATTCATCGCCACGAATTATGATTTATCGACAGTCATTTTTCAATAATTTTTGTTTTCTGGCTTGATAGGGTTCTTTCGGGCAAAGTAAGCCTTGTTTCGAATTACTTGCGAGGGATGTCATTGCGAGGCCTGAAAGGCCGTGGCAATCTCAATCACTCACAGAAACGAGATTGCTTCGCTTCCGTTCTCCGCAGCAGCGCTGCTGCGAAGGATGAATCGCTCGCAATGACAATCATCAATTAACTTGTAACATAGCATTAACAGATTTACCAATATATCCGAATTCGATACAGAACTGGATGATGTCACGCGCCAAAGGCGCCGCATCGCTTGAGCCGTGCTGGCCACCCTCAACAACAACGGCTATCGCCAGCTTTCGATCCATACTATCCTCGGTAAAGCCTCCAAACCAGGCGCTGTCCGGCTCCTCTGTTGAGCCTGTTTTACCGTAAACCTTCACGTCCTGCTCCGCAAAGCCGCTGTAGGCGAAGGCCTCGTGGGCTGTGCCACCGGATTCGTTAATTACGGCCTGCATACCATCATAGATTATCTTTAATGTCTGTGGTGAGATGCCGAGAGATGTTGAATCAACCGGCAAATTGTCATCCTGAGACGAAGTCGAAGGATCTGGCCTGAAAGAAGAGAGAGATTCTTCGCTACGCTCAGAATGACGAATAGGCTTATCCTCCAAAAACAACCTAGGTGGCTTGTATACTCCGCCTCGCGCAATAGCTGCTATCGCATTGGCCACCTGCAAAGGCGTCGCACGCAGGTTGCCTTGACCTATGCCGAAAAGCCTTCTTTCGCCTTCTTCAAGAACAGGTACTTGTTCAAGAGATGAGATTCCTGTATTAGATGGAATGCTTGATATTTCTCCGGGTACTTGCCTTAGTTCTCGGGACCCGTCCGCCATGACCTGTGAATCGATTGACGGGTCACGGGCGATGAGCGACGAAACACGACCGTAGCCAAATTTGAAAAGCCATTGCTGCAGCACTAATGGCTCGATTCTGTCCGCAAGTCGAGAGAAATATATGTTGCAGCTTCCTCTGATAGCATTACGAGCGTAGTTTTCCCATCTATTACTATGGCCGTCTCTGTGCCTATTATATATCCAGCAGTTCGGCCAGCCGAATGGAGCTTTTTCGGCAGGACACTCGATGACCTCATTTGCTGTGATGTTACCGGATTCAAATCCGGCGATGAGAATCAATGGCTTAACAACCGATCCAGGTGGGTACTGCTTGTTTATTGCTCGGTTTATCAGTGGCTTGTTGGGATCGCGAATGAGTTTACTATAATCGTATCTTGCACGGTTCAGGTCGAAAACCGGCATTGAAGCAAGTACGAGAATGTCTCCTGTTGTGACATCGAGGACGACTACAGCCATGCCGGGCCCGCAACCTGGGTTGTGGTTGTAGTTGGCCAGATACTCTTCTATCCTTTGCTGAAGTTCAATGTCCAGTGTCAGTCGGACGTCTCTGCCTAACTGCATCTCGGTTCTACTGATTAGTTGACGGTCTATGTCGTAGATGAGTTCACCTCGTCTGCCGCGAAGAATATTTTCGCAAACATATTCAACGCCGTCTTCTCTTCCGCAGACTTCGCCCTGCGTGTAGCTCGCTAATCTGTCATTAGCGAAGAGTTCTTTATCTTGCTCTTGGGTTGCCGGGCCTACCCATCCTATTGTTTGAGCGGCAACTGACCTGTAGGGATAAAATCTATGTCCCTGTGGTGAAATCTCAACTCCTTCGATGTTCATAAATTCCACTTGTGCGGCGAAGATATCATCATCGGTGTTTAGTTCCAAAAGAGGCCAACTTTTGTGCATCTCAGCAATATCAACTGCGGCCGTTAATAGAATCTGTTCATTAGCATCAGGAACAGCTTGTGAGAAGTCTCTATCCGGATAATTTCTTTTCCATGCAAGGTACCTGCGCAGATTCCATATCTTGTCATTTATCTGATTGATTCTATCTTCGATTTCGTCACGGCTAAGGCCAAAGTGTATACACTTATCAATTATCTGTTGTAAATCCTCATATCCTGTTCGTAGCTGTTTTTGAACTTTAGGAATTAGAATATTCGCGTTTTGTCTGCGTGCATTTATGAGTTTTGCTTCTCTGACACGCTCATCAGCAAAACAGGTGAGGCTGTAATCTATATTTAGCTCGAATCTCGGCTCATCGAGTGCTAATACTTTACCATTTCTATCCAGTATTTTACCCCGGAGGGTTTTTAGTTGCTGATATTGCCCTCTTTGGCGTTTCAGTTCTGCTATGGCATCCCGGACGCGTGAATTCGGCAGCAGTTGCATCTGTGCCAGACGCAGAATGCACGCCAACAGGAGCAGGGCACTGAAAGCTATAAAGATTTCGACTCGTCTATTGTACATCGTTGTTAAACGGAGAAATAAAACCAGACGTATCGGACTGCCTGTACCTGTCATGGAAAATTGGTTAAATGGTAACTGATACCAATTGTGAATAATCAATGCGCTTATTCATGTCATTTCGAGCGCAGCGAAGCGGAGTCGAGAAATCTGCTTTTTAATAGATTTCTCCACTTCGGGTTGCTTCGCAACCCTATGGTCGAAATGACAAAGGCGCAAATATCAAGCACAATTGGTATGATTAAATAGTTACCAATAACCAATAACCAATAACCAGTCACCAGTCACCAACTAAAACCTTCTCATTCTTCGTTTTCCTATACGCATGAACCAGGCTGTCGGCAAGAATAAGATTGGCCCGACTATCGCTGAGTAAATCGGCTTCCAGAGCAACTCGGTAGCTGCGCCGGATGCGGTCGGCTCCGCTTTTAGAAAGGATAGAAAATACGCTAAAGCGGCTGTTAAAAAACCTGTCATGAATATCGCGAGTGATTGGTGAGACATTTTTCGGATTTCGATTACCTGGTGCATATCCGCCAGTAATATGCCGAAGACGCCAAAACTAATCATTCGCGGCCCCATAGTTGGGCCAATTATATCTGCCGCAAAACCTATGGTGAAAGAGCTTATTACTGCATCGGTAGGATTGCTGTAGATCGCGAAAAACACAAGAAGAATCAACAGCACATCTGGCTTAATCTCAGCGGCTGTAACAGAGATCATGTCGATTAGGCTGGTTTGCAGTATCGTCGCCGCAATAATAAGAACTGCAAACCGTAGCCAACGCATTACACGTCCTTTGAAAAAAGCAAAAGCCAAAGCCGGAGGCAAAACCGCCGTTCTCTAAGCAAAACAGTCCGGCGTTTTGAGCCTTTGGCGTCGGTTTTCTAATTCTCTTTGAGCTCCATCACGATCACAGCCACGCCCGTCAGTTTTTCTATGTCACAGACTGGTTCGACTGTTATGTCCCAAAGCGAAGGGTTTTTATCGTCTCTTTGGCACTCGGCTACTTTGCCTATTATCATTGGCGCATCCAGAAAGCCTGGTTTTTTACTGGCGTAAACTGGGTCAGCCTTGCGCACTTCGTGCTTGATCTGGAGCAATTGGATTTTTGCTTTGTTGTTGCCTGTTCCGTGCATCATCCGCTCGACATCCAGGTTGCCCGCTGTTATTGCGATTCGGCTGCCTGCATCCGTAAATAGTTTTACTCTGGCCGCACGGAATGACACCTCCGATACAATGCCGATGATACTGTTGTCACCGAGGACGAACTGTCCTTTAGCAAGCCCTTCAGTTGCACCACGATTGATGATAAGCTCTCTGGAAGATCCGTTGGTTGGGGACCTGATCACATCAGCCAGCACTAAACTTGCCCCTTCCAGCGGGTGCCTGTCGCGCAAGCCCGACAGTTGCTGGATACTGAGATTTTTTTGTTTTAGCTGCGCTTCAAGGTTAGCGATATGGTTCTGGTATTGGGATTCTTTTCTTTCCTGCGCGTCTTTGAGCGGTTGCTGCGTGCCCGCCGCCAGTGAAATGCTCCTGCCGACGCTCAAAGGCAGGCTGAAAACACGGGCAAAGGCAAGTTGGAACTTGCCTGTAAGTCTTTCTGGGGCGAACAGAAGGATAAGCCCGCCTAACATAAACCAGGTGAGCAGCATTCGCCTGGAGACTCTGGTTTGCTTCCTTGCCATATACTTGTAATCGCAAGCGTGTCAGTCGCGAAATTTGATTCGTAGTTCGTTGTTTTCAAGCCTTGATTTCTAATACTTTCTGACACGCGTTTTAAGGGACTGTCATGCCGACCTTGCCGGCGCATCGGTCATCATCCTGCCATCCTGCTGACCTGGCTGAGTCATTGTCCATCCTCCTGTTGTCATGCTGAGCGTGGCCGAGCAACGAGAGTTTACCTGTAATTAGCAGGCCAGATTCTTCATTCGTCTTTGGGGCACTTAGAAATGACATCCGTCATTTCACGAGTCACAAAACACTGGTTCGGTCTTACTCCCATCCGTGTTCACTATGGTCCATTGTGTCTTTCCACAACTCCAGATTTTCAAGGTAGACACTGGTGCCACGGGCGACACAGCTAAGTGGGTCCTCGACTATTTCCACTCTTAAGCCGGTGGCGTTTGAAAGAACCGTATCCATTCCCCGAAGCAGTGACCCGCCGCCACAAATGTTTATTCCATTGTCGATCAAGTCTGCTGCAAGTTCTGGTTCTGCCTTTTCCAAAGTTGCCGTAACCGCCTCTATGATTGCAGCTATCGGGTCACGCAAGGCTTCACGGATTTCCTCGCTTGTTATGACTATCTTGCGGGGCAGCCCTGAGATGGTGTCTCTGCCGGCTACCTCCATCGTAAGTTCTTCTTCAAGCGGGGCGGCCGAGCCAATTTGTATTTTAACCTTTTCGGCCCGTGCCTCGCCTATGAGCAGGTTGTACGTTCTTTTGAGATGACTGATGACGCCTTCATCCATGTCATCGCCGCCGATCCGGATTGATTCGGCGGTAGCGATATCAGCCAGGCTCATAATAGCAACTTCTGTTGTTCCACCGCCGATGTCGACAATCATTGATGCTGTAGGCTCTGTGATTGGCAGTCCTGCGCCTATTCCCGCAGCCATTGGTTCATCTACTAAGTAGACTTTCCGAGCACCAGCACGTTCGGCGCTATCGATTACTGCCCGGCGTTCGACCGCAGTTATTCCACTCGGTACGGCAACCACGACTCGCGGTCTGACAAGGCCTCCCCTGCCGTGGACCTTGCGGATAAAATAGCCCAGCATTGCTTCAGTGATTTCGAAGTCACTGATTACACCATCTTTCAGCGGTCTTATTGCTGTAATTGAACCTGGTGTCTTGCCCAGCATCTCGCGCGCAACAAGACCAACAGCTTCCCCGTCGTTTAGAACAGTGTTGGTGCCTTTGCGGACTGCAACTACGGAAGGTTCGTTAAGGACGATTCCTTTATCCCGGACACAAACTAAGGTCGTACATGTGCCGAGGTCGATTCCCATATCCATACTGAACCAGCCCAGGATTGTGTCCACTATCACGTTTCGACTCCTTTCTCAACTGTGAACGGATATTGCTTTATAATAGAGCTCTATCGTCAATAGTCAATGGGCTATTGTATTTTCCAGATTGTGCCATATTGAGTATAGCACATATACGCGACGTATGCTGCAGTAGCCACTACTACGCAAAACGCTACCGCCAGAATAATCGTGTATATGTTACTCGCGGCCTCTTTCTTTCCGCTACGGCCCAGACCGTTAGGACTCATATATCGACCTCAATCATCAACCATGATTGCCTAGCGAACGTCCCTGATATTTTTGTACTATAGATTAGTGCTTACCATATCACCAACCCGCGGTTGTTGCTGGGTAGCTTCTAAAAGCTCTAGAATGCCCACAGCCTGTTCTGGTTGAACGTCAAAGATGAGAATGTCGCAGACAAACTGAGCACCGCGGGTAACGTGGAACTTCATTCCTTCCATCACGCCGTGGGCTGCACCAATAGATATACTGGCCATCTTGTTCTTTAAATCAACATTAGTTATCGACCCTTTCAGGCCGATTTCTTTGGTTACGGGCTGAACCACCGGTTGAGCTATCTCTTGTTTAGGTGTCACCGGAGCCGTAGGAGTTATGGCCTTGCCATACTGTCGAAATGACTGATTCAACCTGGCTTCCATCTCAGCCTTTTCTTCGAGCAAGCGTTTGTTGTCTTTCCGAAGCTGAGATATGATTGCCATTCTCTCGTTGAGCGTGGCAGTAGTTTGCTTTAGGTCATTTTCCTGCTCGATTTGTTGAGACCTGGTCCTTTCCAGCTCCTTTTGTGCATTTTCAAACAATTGTGTCTGCAGACTGGCTGTTTGATTGGCAGCATTCACTGCTGCCGCCATACTGTCGAGCCTTTGTTCCAAAGACAGCTTTTGCCTCTCAGAATTGTCGATTTCGGCTTGTAATTCTTCATTGCGTATTGTAAATGAATTAATCTGTTCCTTGAGAGTCGCTGTCTGCTCGTCTGTTTCTGCGATCTTCTCTTTTAACTGTCTCTGTGCATTTCTCTCATTTTCCCGTGCAGATCTGAGTTGAGTATAGGTCTGGTCATATTGTTGCTTATAGTTTTCAGCATTTGCAACATAGGTAACTACTATACCACAAAGAAAAATGGAAAATACAGTTAGCAGGACTATCAGAACCTTTGTAAGCGTACTCAAGACTGGCTCCTTTCACGAATTACTATTTTCTTGCACCTTTTGGTAAATACATCCGGGGTCTCGGTATATAGCTTCCCGCGTGCAAAAAGTGCTTAGAAAGGTCCTATATTCCGAAAGCCCGAAAGGTCAGAAATCCAATCCATGTACTGTATACACGTACCATAATTTTACGCTTTAAGGCCTGAAAGGTCAAGTTATTTTTCCCAGATAGCCCAGATAGAATCCATATCCACTGTTCTCGGTCGCAAGAACCGATAATACAGCCCAAGGCAGCTATATTTTGGCAGCATATTGCAGAATGGCCTTAGCAGTAGCAAGACGCACGAACTTTGATGGATCTTGCAGAAGCGGCGGCAGATAACCAGCCAGAGTGTCCGTGCGGATTTCGCCTATCGCTAAAGCCGTCAGCACCATAACGCGTTCCCTGCCCTGCCCGTCCATACCCAAGGTCACATTCTTCTTGAAAACCTCCAGCACTCTCGACTCTCCGATTGTGTCACCCAATTTACCGAGATGTTGAGCTGCGATCAGCCTTACCTCCAATATGTTGTCGTCCAGCATCGTAATGATTGCGTTTTTTGCCTGTTCTGTTCCAAGTGCGGCCATTGCTTCTATACCAAATGCTCTGTCGTCGGCATAAGCGCTTATCAACATTGTCCACAACCTTGGATATATTTGCTCATCGCCCAGCATTGCTATCGACTCTGCTGCTATCATGACCACCCTATCATCTGAATCCTTATCGCGCAGAGCCCAGTATAGTCGGTTTAACGCACTTCTGTCACCGCTTTTACCAAGTAGCAAAGCAGCGTTGGCTCTGACCGTTTGATCTTCGGTGGTTATAGCTTGGCGGAGATGTTCTGAGTACCGCTCATAGTCCAGTTTCGTAAGAGCATAAGCCGCTGCAATTCTAACGTTCCCATCTTGATCCGTCAGCATCTGTCTGATTGTTCTCTCTGCTGGTGAGTACCGCATATCGCCCACGCCCAGAGCTGCTGCGAATCTGACTGGTGCAGACGAGTCCTGTAGCAACCGCTGTACGCTGGGCATTAACCTGACTTGGTTTGTTGCTGCTACGATTTCGATGGTATTAACCCGTATCAGTGGATTTGGGTCTATAAGGCCTTTCTGGAGGATGTTAAGAGCTTCGGCTTGTAGCTCTGGTGTTAAACTGTCGCTGCCAGTCATTTGCAATCCATCCTCACATCCCGAAGTTGCTATTACCGCACAGGCCGCGATAAAAGCCTGAGCGACGAAGACAATCGATTTCTTCCCGACCTTCCCACGAGTCTGTTTCATTTAGCTTGCCTCAACAGAGTAATTTGGTCTCGCTTGGTTTTACAGAGCTTCAACATAAACTGTACTATTATGATCGAAACAAAGCACACTGCACAACAAAAATCGAGCCACTGGCCGTATCTGCTAAAAAATGTCACTCTTTTATCTATTGGCATCCTATCAACGAACCATCCAGCCATACCCTTACGTTCCATCGCTTTTACGGGCAAATTTGGACCTGCCTGGACATAACCGTCGCGAATTTTTCCGAGCGAATCGATCAAGCAACTTATGCCGGTATTGACACTGCGAAGGATAGCAACTCTGTTCTCGACTGCTCTGAAAGCGCAAATTGCTGCGTGCTGGGTGAGCTCGGCGCTTGGATTTACTTTTTCCGGCTCATCTTTGAATCTCACAAACCAACCATCATTGCTGATGTTGACCAGCCAGTTGATCCGCTTTTGCCCGTGCTCATCCAGAGCATACCTTCGCGCAATAGCCGGGACTGTATCCTCATAGCAAATGATCACACCGAATCTGAAGACTTGTCTTTCTTGGTCTCTATCAGTGCTCTCATAAGAAAGTTTACTTTGTTCCTTGCCAGAAACTAATCCTGACTCTGTGATCGGCTTGGTCATTTCGAAGATAGTATATTCGCTGCCTGAATCGAGTGAGTAGTCATAGTTAAAGGGCGTAAATTTCATTAACAGATTGTACAGCCATGAGCAGCTTTTCTTAAATGGCAGGTACTCCCCAAAAAGCACAAGATGAATCTTATCGTATCGCTTTTTGTCACGCTGACCATCGGGACCATAAAGAAAAGCTGAGTTATATCTGGCAAGCGAAATATCTTGATTATTGTCCACCTTTATCTCTGCACCATACGCTCCTACTAGCACAAAGGCAGTGTCTCTTGCATGTTCACGCAGGGCCTGGTCAAAGGCCTCATCCTCCTCGGGCGACACAAGGTATGGCCAGATGTCAGCATCAAGTATTCCCTGTACCATCGTCTCAGGCCAGACAATCAGTTCAGCCCCTGCTTCTGCGCTCGCCCGGCTATCCTGCATCAAATCTTCAAAGAGTTTATCTCCTGCCTGAAACGTCCTCTTAATTGACTGAGGGATATTTGATTGTAGCGACGCTACTAATGGCCCCTCTTCGACAAATATGTCTGATTGCTCGATTCTCCACCGCCCGTATACAATAGTGGCTATTAAGGCAGCACCGACTATAGCTGTTTTTATAAACGTTTTGGCTTTGAAAAGATGCCTGTGGCGCCACGCTATTATCAATTCAGCAATAAGACCGTTGACCAAGGCAACTAAAAGCGATATTCCCGCTGCACCGAATATATCCGCTATTTGAATTAGTGTGATATTATGATATTGACTGTGGCCTAAGAACCGCCAGAAGAAACCACCGAGAAAAGCTCCTTGTAACCTCTCAGCACCGACAACAAGTACACCCGTGCATAAAAATAACGGTATTCTTTTCGCTCTGCAGTAGCGCAGACAAAGCGCCAATAAAGGCCACGGAATTGCAATATATACGCAGAGTGCAAACCATCCGATCTTGGTTATTGGAAATACCCAGTATAGATTACCGAGCCAGTAAACAAGTGACACGATATATGCTGCTAGCGCTAAAGCCTTGGGTTTCGCTTCAGGCGAGCAGGCGAGGATAAAAGGCACGAATGACACCCATGCCAAAAAAGACCAGCCGATAGGCGGCTGAATCAAAGTTAGCATCATAGCACTTGCGATAAGCGCCAAAAGCGTGAAAACAATATCTTGAGACCGCGCATTCTTCAACCAGATAAATCCTTCAAAACTGTCGTTACGTCTTCAGCTTTGTATCGCTTTCCGTTGTTCATTCGTACGGCAAATTGATTTGTGAATATCTTCAGAAGGTCCTTGTTAGCCACAATCTCTTTAGCCGGTCTTTTCATATCGGATAAGAGCCGCTTCAATTCAATTAGCTCAATCGGATTGAGAAACAGATTGCTGACTTCGGCGAGCTTGGTCGAACCGTGCCATTGGCTTTTTAAATCAGCTAAACGTTCGTTCGCATTTTCAACGTACTTTGAGGAAATTTCTATGCCCACATAGTTTCTGCCTAATAGGCATGCTGCTGCTGCGGTGGTTCCGGAACCACTAAAGGGGTCGAGTACACAATCTTCTGGGTTAGAGCTTACCGCTATGATTCTTTTTAGCAGGCTTTCCGGCATCTGGCAGGGATGCCAGCCGGCACGTTCCTTGAATGTTCCGCACACGCGGGAGTATTCGTTCCAAACGTCGTTTGGCATCTTACCTGTGGGATTGGCTCGTCTGTCGTTATAAATTAATTGTCGGTCCGAAGGCAGCCGCACAGCGTGGTCGTTGAAGGTAAAGTTCTTTTTATCCTTGACGAAGTAGAATATGTGAGTATGGGAGCGTGCGAATTTGTTCTTTGTTTGTTGGCCGAAGGTATAATGCCATATTATCCAGTTACGTAGATGCAAGCCGAATTCGTCGGCTATGATTTTTACATTCGCAGCGTACTCATCACCTATAGCTATATAGAATGAGCCGTGGGCTCGGAGCACCTTTTTGCAAGCGCTCATCCAGTCTCTTGTCCAGGCGATGTAGTTTTTGCTTTTGACCTTGTCGTAGTATTTGTCGTATTTGTAGCCGATATTAAAAGGCGGGTCGGCAAAGATCAGATCAGCGAAGGGTTCATTCACCTTGCTCAAGACTTCTATACAGTCGCCGCAGATTATCTTGTTGAGGAATTTCTGCATAGCGATATTCTAAGCATTGGCAGAGAGTCTTCAAGGATAAATGTTTCACCTAGTACCCTGTCAAAATTGTTCTTGTGGCTTGTCATTCCCGCGAAAGCGGGAATCCAAAATTATTAATAGACTGGATTTCGCATCAAGTGCGGAATGACAACCTACTTAATTGAATTTGACAGACTACTAGGATTAACTTTGTGATCACGCGTGATTAGCGAGAAGCATCGAATTTGTAGATGTAATATTGCTGGGAAAAGTGGCAATTCTACAGGCTTCAATCTTCCTTCATTACGCAATACGCATCACGGTTCACGAGATACGAACCTATGGCTTATGGGGCTTGATTACTCTTTGCTCTTTGAATGTTTTGCCGCTTAAATAATCAGTAAACGTCACCTTTACCGTCAACGGCTCTTCATACTGCTCGACTTTATCAGAAACATTGAAAATTAGTCTGTAATTCATGGTTATCAACGTAGTGAGCCAGCACTTTCTTAGCTTCTCAGCAGTTATCGTCCATTGACCGAGCAGCGCCTCGCCACTGTCTCTGTTCAGATCCCATAGCTGAACCTCTACTTCACCTGCCGCCTTTATAATGTCGCCATCTTGGTCGATCGGCTGTATGTAGATAATAAGAGACTCCTTTTTGCCGTCTTCGTCTTTGTCGTAGATGTTGGTATACCCATGAATCTTTATTCTCTGTAGGCAATAGATGTTCTCGCCCTTGACTTCCTTCGGCAGTCCTAACAAAACATGGATTTGCTTTTTGAGTTGGTCGTTTTCAGTTTTAAGCAGCGCGATTTCTCTTTGCAGTTGTATTTGTTCTTGTTCTATCTTTTCAATTTGCTCAATAGATACTGCTCGACTGCCCGGATTTTTACAGCCCGCTATCAAGATCAGCAGAAATATGGTAGAGATACCCCAATATACGTGCCGTGAGGTGCCTGTGTTTGATGCGACACTTTTCACTTTTTTATTCTCTTACTCGTTCTTGTCTTGGTCTTTTACTATTTCAGGAGCCTTTTGCAGGATCCTATCGGCAAGGCCATATTTGACTGCTTCTTCTGCATCCAGCCACAGATTTCTATCGCAATCTTTTTCGATTTTCTCAGCGTTCTGACCGGTGTGCTTGGCCACTATGTTGTAAATTCGGCTGCGTAGCCGTAGTATTTCACGGGCTTCTATTTCCAGATCTGTCACTGCTCCATAAAGCACTCCCGATATTAGCGGCTGGTGCAATAGTATTTTGCTGTTTGTCAGAAGAAATCGTTTCTGAGCATTACCACCGGTCAGCAATAGCGCTGCCATACTTGCTGCCTGCCCGATACAATATGTAGCAACTTCGCAACGTAAAAACTGCATTGTGTCGTAGACCGCAAGCCCCGCTGTGATTGACCCTCCGGGTGAATTGATATAGAAGTGAATGTCTTTCTTGTTGTCCTTGTTGCTCAGGAACAGCATCTGGGCTATAATCACGTTCGCGGTTGGATCGTCAATTGGCCCACCTAAGAAAATTATCCTGTCTTCGAGCAGCCTCGAATAGATATCGTACACCATTTCGGTTCGGCCGCTCTTCTCAATAACTCTTGGTATGAGAGTCTCATTAGTTGCCATATTGTCCCTCATCTATTAAACGCAGTACAGGCACATCAAAATCGGCTAGTTCCTTGATTGTTTTTTGTCTACTTCTTATCGTTTGGCTTTTTAGAGTCCTTTTTCTGCTTGTCTTCTACTTGCAACACTTCGTCGATAATGCCATACTCTCGGGCTTGTTCTGCTGTCATCCATCGGTCTCTTTCTATTTCAGCAGCAATTTTTTCTACCGGCAGACCTGTATGTTTTGCCAGAACTTCGTTTATCATGGTCTTGGTTCTAAGCAACTCTTCTGCTTGAATTTTGATGTCTGCCGCTGGCCCGGTTACTCCGCCCGATGGCTGGTGTATCATTACCTTTGAATGTGGCAGAGCATACCGTTTGCCTTTTGTCCCAGCCGCTAGAATTACTGCTGCCCCGCTGGCAGCATGTCCTATGCAGTATGTGCAGACATTGGACGATATAAATTGGATCGTATCGTAAACTGCCATTGTATCATCGACACTGCCGCCTGGGCAGTTAATATACAGGTGAATATCGCTGCCGCGTTTCAGATTGTCCAGGTATAGCAGCGACTTAATCACAACCGATGCTATAGTACCCTGATTAGTAATGATGTCCGGTGCCAGCGGCATATCCAGAAAGATGCACCGGTTCTCGAGCAGCATTTCATTCAAGCCCATCTGCCGCCATCGCTGATACTGCGGCAGTTGATTGTGAGCATCAAAAATCTCTATCATCTTTCTGGGGGTCTGTTGGATCGACATTGATTCCTTCCTTTGCAACTTAAAGCTAACCGTTTGCTCATGACGCCTTAACTTTTCTGTTTGTCCGAATTCTTGGGCGATTTCTCCTTGGCTTTCTTTGTTGGTTTGACCTTCTTGTCGGGTTCTTTTTCTGCTACTTGCGCCGACTCCAGCAGTTTAGCAATACACTTGCTGTCTCGCACTTCCAGCCTGAACTGAACCAAAGAGCCGTCTCGCTCCATTTGCTCTTTCATCCTTTCCGGACGTTGTTTTTGTTGGATGGCCAATTCTGCAATTCGGCCGTTAATCTCTTCCTCACTCACTTCAATCTCGAGTTTGTCCGCAATCTTATCCATTATGAAGAACGTTTTTAGCTGTTGTTTGGCCTGTTCTTCGCTGCTCGCACGTAGCTGTTCCATCTGTTCTTCGACCTGCTCACGAGACAGTCCTCGCACTAACAAATTGACATATTGTCTTTTCAGCACGTTAGCCGCTTGCGTACCCACGACATCCAGCGGCAGGTCGAAATCGGTGCTGTTGAGCAGGTATTGATAAATTTGCTCAGCCATATCGGTTCGTGCCTGGTTTTCTAATCGACTGTGTAGTATATCCTGAAGTTGTTCACGCAGCTCACTCTCATTTTCGACCTCAAATCTTTTTAAGAACGTCTCGTCCATTTCAGCAGGTTTGAGCCACTTGATATCTTTTACGCTGATTTCGATTTCTACCTTTTTGCCGCGGTATTGTTCCCTGAAGTACGTTTTCGGAACTTCAATGTTTGTTTGTTTGGTATCGCCGGCTTTGGCCCCAATCAGCAACTCGTCGAGCTTTTCAACGGGAACCTCTCCGACAAAACCGTTTGCTCTGACGTAGATTTCGATATTGTCGAGTTTTTCTTCTTCCTCCACTCCTTCGGTCTTGATAACGGCATCGGCTATTATCTGGTCTTCGACTTGAATAGCCTCATCCTCGCGCGGCGTCCAGACGCCCGCCAATCGTCGCAATTGCTCAATTTCCCGATCGATTTGCTCGTCGGTAACTTCCAGCTCTGTCTTTTTTACCGGGATGCCCTCCAGTATCGGCAAGTCAAACTCCGGCCGTACCTCTACTTCAAAATCGAATTTAAGCGAACCCTCGGCAGGTAGTTCGATTTTCTCGAAGTCAATATCATATTCGCCGAGGACTTCCAGTTCCTTTTTTTTGATCGCTGCCTTGCCCGCGTCTGCCAGTAGTTTCAGTTTGACTTGCTCTAATGTTTCTTTGCTGAATCTTTTTTCCAGCAGTCGTCGTGGTGCTCGCCCTTTTCTAAAGCCGGGCACTATTGCCTCCTTGCCAAGGTTGTCGTACTGTTCGTCTGTGGCTTCTCTTATCGCCTCTTCCGGAATTTCTATGATGACCTTTTTCTTGCAAGGCCCTGCTTCTTCAATGGTCACAATATTTTTCGACGCTGTTGTCTGTTGTTGTTCATCTTCATCCATATTGGTGCTCCCGTACGGCTTTGCCTTGTTGGCTCACGGATAATTAAACAAAAAGGCCTCAGGAAGACATCTTCCCTTAGCCAGGTCTTCGTGGTATTCCTTCCACTACCGTTTTGGTATTGGATGCTAACGTACCGACGACCAATGCCTGACTAACTTAGCCGGTAACTCGCCGACACTATATTAACTCCATAAATCGCAACTAAACAGGCAATAATCCCTTCTGCCCTTGTGCCCTTATACTCTTGTGCTCTTATATTACAGCGGGTGATGGGATTTGAACCCACGACATTCACGTTGGCAACGTGACGCTCTACCACTGAGCTACACCC